>CAIRTT010000619.1 GCA_903881535.1 uncultured Armatimonadota bacterium | reverse complement strand
TGTCACTTACCGGGTACGTGCTGCATCCGAGCACCCGATTTACGAAGATCGCCGCGTGCGCTCATTCATTGACTGCGTCGAGGATGGCACCGAAGAGGCATTCAAGGCCGCTGGTGCATACATGATTGATGCCCATGTTTCCTACTCAGCGTGCGGACTCGGAACGCCCGAAACGGATTTATTGGTCGACCTCGCGATGGAACATGCCATCACTGGACATGTCGCTGGCGCAAAAATCACCGGAGGCGGCAGCGGAGGCACCGTCTGTGTCCTCGTGCAGCGCAAGTTTGCACGCTCGCTGCCAACCGAAATCGCACGGCTTTATACAGAACAAACCGGGAAGACGCCGCGTATTATCACGGGCTCCTCGGATGGCGCTATCCACACACCAACCGCCACCATCACAATCGCTGCTTAGTCATCCCCGCCACGCCGTTGGCCTGGCTCGCCTCCTGATTTAAACCGCGTTCGGCCAGTGCGAATCTTGTCTTTTGGATCCGGCTTCATATCCAGCCACGGGGGACGACCCTCGGGCCGATCAGGCATTGGGTCGGCAGGCGGCGGTGCTCCCGCTTTCGCCACACCCACGAGGTCTGTCTGAACCATCATCGCAAGCGCTGCATCCTTTTCTAGCGGTGCCGCCTTTGGGTTTTTGCGGATACGCTCAAGCGTTTCGCGGGCCTCATCAATCAAACCCATTTCCATACTCGCCTGAGCCTCTGCGAGCTGGAACGTAAAGTCATCCGGGGAACGGAGCACCCAGTTACGCGCAACCTCACGGGCTTTCCCTGGCTGATGGAGGCGAAGATAGCAGGCAATCACAAGCTTGGGAGGCTCCGGGTTATCCAGCATGGTTCCCATCAGGTAGTTTGCCGTTGCGAGGGCAGCATCGAAGCGTCCCTCCGCAAAATCAAGACGCATTTGCTCCAGCCGCTCGATGTCGGTGATTTCCCGCTTCTTAGGAAATGGGTTGTACTCGCCTAGATTGATCCCGCCGGTAAAGACAAGAACGCCAAGTGTTGTCGCCGCAACCAGAGAGAGCACACCGAGTGCGAGCTTACCTTCTTTGATAGGATCTCCCATTTCAGCTCACCAACGCTTCCTGTACGATTCGGCCTTCCCAGGTTCGATCCTGTGGAAGACTGAGAAGGTGCGCGAGCGTGCAGCAGGTGTCGAAAACCCGGATGTCATCTGGGAGCGAGACGCCGCGCTTTATTCCCGCGCCGCTCAGAATGAATGGAATCAGGATGTCATCATCGTGGTCGGTGCCATGCGTCCGCTCGTGTCCACCGTGGTCGCTGACAACACAGACCGTCGTATTCTCCAGCCAGCCCGCGGCTTGCCATGCATCCAGAATGCGTGCAATGCAGCGATCCGCACCCGCGATGGCATTGAGGTAAGGCTGTGACATCCAGCCGTGGCGATGCCCAACTTCATCCGTGTGGCCGAGGTAGACAAACGTAAAGTCGGCATCGGCGTATGCCCGTTGCTCGATAGCACGGTCGGCAATCCATTCATCGGAACCCGGTTCGATTGCTTCCGCGAGGTGACAGCCGACATCCACAAAACCAGGACCCGCGAGGTCGCGCAGCTGCTCCCAGTTGAGAAAGAACGCTGTGCGTAGACCGTGGGCTTTGCTGTGCTCAAAGAGGCTTGGAACGGGTCTTACTAAGGGGTGGAAGTCATTACTGTTGATGCCGTGGCGCGGCGTGTCGACCCCGCGAAGCATCGATGTATGACAGGGTAATGTGCAGCTTGGCATCACAGTTCGTGCATTCCATGCGACAGCACCACTTGCTGCAAGCGCGTGGATGGTCGGCGCAGCTGCTTGCTGGAGTGCATCCGGGCGGCAGCCATCGATGGAAAAGAGCAGAACCCGGCGCCGGAGCGGGTCACGTTGCGTGCTTTGCATGCATCGATTGTACCGATGGCAACCTGCAAACCATGTGCTACGACTGTGTGTCTGGCTTAGAATCTGGTAATGCAGACCATCCAACCTCGAAATATCCGCTGGCCACGCGCGTTACCGAAAGGCGGCACCATCGGAATCTGTTCACCTGCCGGACCCAGCAAGCCGGGAAGTCTCACGACTGCGGCGGATGCTATTCGTGCACGTGGCTATGAGGTGCTCATCACCCCCAATGCAGAAGCCACGCACAGCGATTTTCCGTATTTGGCGGGTGATATCGATGCACGTGTGAGCGACCTGAATGGCTTGCTGCAGAACCCAAATGTCGATGCGATTATCGCGGCGCGAGGCGGTTACGGAAGTGCCCAGCTCCTGCCGTATCTGGACTACAACAGCATTCTCCGCGACCCAAAGCCGCTGGTTGGGTATTCGGACATCACTAGTCTAAATCTCGGTATTCTTGCCCAGACCGGGATTGTGAGCTTTAGCGGGATCATGTGTTCGGCTGGGGATGGCTTTGGTCAAGCATCCCTGGATGCGTTTTCAGCGCAGAGCTTTTTCGATGCGATTGGAACGCTCACGGGTAATGGTGGTGTAGGCAGCCTGTTGACGCCGGAGG
>CAIRTT010000618.1 GCA_903881535.1 uncultured Armatimonadota bacterium | reverse complement strand
CTGTGCCTTTTTTACTGGCAATACCGGAAAGCCTGCCTGCGGTAATTGCATGATCTTTAGCGGCACTGTTGATGCCACGGGAAACTGCGAATCCTGGTCGCCTAAAGGTTAATAACCGAGAAAACTTGGTGGACTGATTAAGCAGGACCAAATGAAACCCAGGTTCCAATGAGCGGCTGCTGTTCTACGCCTAGTTTTTTGTAGTCACACACACCATTTGCAAAGACATTTTTCAGTGCCAAAAGCTCAGGCGCATTCAAGCGAACAGCGTAGTCACTCAGATCAAGTGCTTTCAGTGAGCATTTGACAACATTATTGGCAATGGATTGTCCTGCCACTATGTGTGGGTTTGAATGGGGTGGGTACAGCGCATTACACTGACTAGCCCTGCCATACACCTGCTGTTCAACAATCATCGTGTCGTCTTTTGTGTAGCACGCGTCCACCAGGCCCGCGGGCCGGCCTCTGGCGACCCGCTGATGGGCAGACCCAGCAGCGCTGTCTGCGGCAATATTGCTTACCCAAGTGTCCATTTGTTCCAGCGCTTCCTCTAGATGAGGACTCTCTAAGCTAAACAAACCGTATTTGTCGCTCTCGGTCAGCATTACGTGGTTATCAATATCGCCATTGGCTGCAAGCAACCGCGCCCGTATAGAGAACGAATGGAAGCGCTGATGGTTATCGCCATTTTTAAAGTCAACATATGCCCGATAATCAATCATAGGTATTCGCGCAAGACCGGCGCCGCCGGAAAGAAAGCGCCCAGTCTGATACCCACGGCGCAAGGCAACTCGGTCACCGGTTGATCGCGCAGGCGTACGCTTCGCATCAATGTCCAAACCGCCTATCAGTTGGTTCAGCTCTATGAATTGGGCTATAGAAATAGCGCCTGCATTTAATGCGCCCAACCCATATTGCACGCCAACGTTATCGAGCGGCCTACGTCCAAATCCTGTCTTGGGGTCACGGCCAAAACCAGTGGCGCCGTGATCGTAAATTGAGCACCTAGCGCCAGTTGGATTGGACGTGGCTTCATAGAGCAGGTTGGGCGGTATAGATGCGCTGCACTTGCTAGTCGGGTCTATCCGGCTATTGCGCTTGCCAGCAGTCTCCAACGATACGAAATCGGCAAGACCAGACACCGCCACGATCTGATCTTTGCTCCAGGGGAGATGCGCAAGCTTTGAATAGAACTCATAGACAAGACGCGCACCGAACGAGTTGACTGTCACTGCGGCGTGACCAACATCTGGAAAGCTGCAACCAACAACTATCCCATCTAGAAGACCCGGAGAGTTGTCGGCGATCTGTTCGGCCTGGTAGGAGCCCCCTGAACAGCCCCACCCGAGCGTATGCGTGGGCAGACCAAAGGTCTTAACGAAGTGCTCCTTCACCATCATCATCGTTTCGGAGGCCAGCAGATCGTCGCAGTTGTTTGCGTAGACGTTCAGCGACGAAGAAGCCATGGCAAATCCGCGGCCAAGGATTTTTGCATCTAATACACCGGCAGTACTCTTGCCTTGGATGTACATGCCGCCCTCGCACCCACCACCGAATTGATAGAGCAGCGCGCCATTCCAACCCAAGGGCCTGCCAAACGGACTCACTGCAGCTTGGGTTGGATCGTGCAGCATCGCAATTTGATAGATACCGCGGTTAATGACCCCGGTTTCTACGCGCACGACAAAGGGTACCTGCGCAGACTTATAGCCACGCGTGGTTGAGATATCCGCAGGTTTGGCGCCACGGACTGGATACGGCTTGAACAGTCCCTGCGTGCTGTAATAGACATAGTCGATGCGAGTAGCTACGGAACAATCTCTATCAAGCGGCGTTCCTAACGTCTCGGTCGTTGCAGGCAATGCAAACTCGTTGGTCATGCAGATAAACGGAACTTCGTGCGCGCCAGAAATGATTGGGCCGGAGATCGGCCAGTTCGTGATGGTAAGGCTCGCGCTGCCACGCCGGCCGTCCGAAACCTTGAGCACATTAGGGCCATTTTTTAGCCCGGCAAGCACCCCATTAATACGCCCCGAGCCATCTCTGTGATTGAAGTATTTTCGGGCGTCTACTTTATTGAGGGTTATCGCAAGCCTGTCCGGGTCAACAAGCTGGGAATCAATAGAAATTAAGGCGGTGCCGCCGCTCACCACGTCGTTGCGCGAGGAAAGGACAGCAATGCGGATCG
>CAIRTT010000617.1 GCA_903881535.1 uncultured Armatimonadota bacterium | reverse complement strand
CATACTTTTACGGGAGCAGACCACAATCGCCACCGAAGGCATTCCTATCTGGGCTACGAAAGCCCGGACAATTATGAAAAGGCAAGCCTTCGGCCACAACCTATAACGATAACGGCTTAACCAGGTTGTACGAAAAACTGGGGGCTGGTCAAACTATCATGACGGCTAGGGCTAGGGCATTATTTTGCATAATAATATTGTAGAATCTGTGATATGAGTACGATTTATGACTGTGGTGCAAACAACGGGGACGACATACCGTATTACTTGTTAAGGGCAGACAAAGTTGTCGCCATAGAAGCGAATCCGAACCTTGCCGAGGGAATCAGATTACGGTTTTCAGAATGTATTAACGTAGGTCGGTTGTTTGTTGAGGAGTGTGTCGTAACTGGTGGTTATTGCGGTAGTACAGAGTTTTACATCAATGATACTTATGATTATCTCGGTACGACGAATATTCCAGTCCATCAAGACTCAGGAAATTATCGAAAAGTCAAGCTGAAGTCAAGGTCAATAACTTCGATCATTGAACAGTATGGTGAACCGTACTACATAAAAATAGATATTGAAGGAGGGGATGATGAGGTTCTTACTTCAATCCTGAAATCTGGATACCGGCCTCCCTATCTTTCAGTTGAGGCACATTCATTTGATGTATTCACGACATTAGTATGTCTGGGAAATTACAAAGCGTTTAAACTTTTGGATGGCCTATCAGTTGTCGATGATTACAGTGACTTTAGAGTCACTTTCCAAGACGGCAAGTCAGTGCCACATGCATTTCCATTACATTCAGCAGGACCATTTGGGAATGATATTGCTGGAGACTGGATGTCAACTCGCGAGTTTTTCAAATATTTGTCCTTTGTTGGTACGGGATGGAAGGATATACACGTATCTTCGATTGATTCTCCAATGTGCATTAATGGTTATGAACAGCTATATGACATAGCTGGTGTTACAAGTCGTTGGATATTTCGAGTTGCGATTCGGAGGATAGCTAAACTAATAAGAACTAAAGTGTTTAAATTACGTCTCTAAGTCAGGTGGACTATATGCAAGAGTTGAACTGTTCGTACCTCGTTTGGTATTTACCGCGCACCATAGTGTGTATATGCTTGAGCCGATCAGTTTGACAGGTTTTGTTCTAAATTGAGCATGTTTCTTGGTCGTTGGTTGTTCCGTCTAAGCCGACAGTCCTTTAAGTGTGTTGGTTGGTCATGATAATCAGTCGAACACCAATGTAAATGTCTACATTTCTGGCACGTCGACAGAGTCGTTCTCACTCAGCAACCTTTAAGGCTCAAGTAGCCGGTGTCACACTGCGGGTCGACAAAACGAATGCGGAGAATTCGGTAAAGCTTGAAGTTCACTCTAACCTGGTAACTGCATGGAAGGCCCAGCTCTTGGAGTGCAGCAGTGAGTCTTGCGGCGAAAAGGCTGATGTAACCCCGACTCCCAACATCGAGAAATTGGAGGCGAAGAAAAAAGTGGACCCACATAAATTAGTTACACTCAACGGCCGAAAGGAGCCTAATATAAACAAAATCGCAGCGTAATTAACGACAAATATCTTGAATACTACCGGTATGCAGCCTCTTTTTATCATTCCCAATGGGAACAATCAGAGGATGCAACACCCCCACTTGCGGCATCGTTAGTCTGTATAAAGGAAGAATCGAACTATAAGTCTGTGGATGGTTGCGAAGCGTGAGGACGCCGATGGTACCAAAATTGGGGGCAGGTCACTTGCAGCGTTTGTATCCAGTGGAGTTTGACGATGCTTAAGTCGAACTACACCGCAAATGCGGGCATCCT
>CAIRTT010000616.1 GCA_903881535.1 uncultured Armatimonadota bacterium | reverse complement strand
TTGCACTTTGGCTTGGCAAAGTACTCTATGGTGTTGCAAATGTTGCCTTAGTGATAGGCGTTATCTTAGTGGTTATCGGCTTCTTCCGCCGACGCTAACGTGTGCTAATCGTGTCGGTGGATGGAGGATTACTCCTAACCATCCACCAGCTTCTTTGTAAATGTGAGTAATAAGCCATCATCTACGGTGACCTGTTCGCCGTAACTTGGTGCTTTACCATCGGCGAACAAACCCGCTCCCGTCGGAATATAGCCACGTTTTACATACATCCGCTGTGCGGCGCCGTAGTCGGCCGTCAACCCCACAGCGATACCAACGATGGAGTTCACGGACCGTGCCTCCTCTTCGATGGCATCCATGAGTGCACGACCGATTCCACGATTCCTATAACACGGCAGCACATTGAAGTCCGCAATTTCTGGTGCGCCTATCGCTAGGAATTCTCCGTGGTGTGATTCAAACAGCAGCGTGATGTAGCCCGCAAACACACCATCCATGCGTGCCACCAGCACGAGACGTTTGTTTTTAGCTTGTTCATCCAGATAGGCCCAATATTGAGATGCCGGTTTGTTCCACCCAAGTACGGCAAATGCAGCCGCAATTTCCGGAATGTCATCGTCGGTTAAACGGGCAATCGAAATCATGCCCGATTCTACCAACTGCGTTTGGTACCACTCGCTTTACGCTCATCGACCCGCCCAAGCGATACAATGCCCCCGGCATGACTAGCGGCAAGATACTTCTTTCGCTCCCCATCGGCGACAAGGTGGGACTCGCATTTTCTGGTGGTCTGGACACATCCGCGGCAATCGCGTGGATGCGTGACAAAGGCGCAATCCCGTTTGCTTACACGGCAAACCTCGGCCAACCGGATGAAAAAGACTACGACGACATCACGCGTCGGGCAATGGAATACGGAGCCGAACAAGCGCGTCTTGTCGACTGCCGTGAACCCTTGGTTGCTGAAGGCCTTGCTGCGTTGATTTGTGGTGCATTCCATATCGAATCAGGTGGCAAGAAGTACTACAACACGACGCCGATTGGCCGCGCTGTTACCGGTACGGTTCTGGTCCAAGCAATGCGCGCCGATGGTGTTGAAGTCTGGGGAGATGGCTCGACATACAAAGGCAACGATATCGAGCGTTTTTACCGCTATGGACTAATGGCCAATCCTTCACTGCGCATTTACAAGCCTTGGCTGGATGAGACATTTGTCAACGAGCTTGGTGGTCGTAAGGAAATGTCTGAGTGGTTGACATCACATGGCTATCCTTACCGCGACAGTGCTGACAAAGCCTATTCAACTGACTCGAATATCTGGGGTGCGACGCACGAAGCCAAAGATCTGGAATTTCTCCAAAATGGCCTGAACATTGTTGAGCCAATCATGGGTGTGAAGTTCTGGGATGCATCCGTGGATGTCCCAGCTGAGACCGTGACCATCACGTTTGTGGAAGGTTTCCCGACGGAAATCAATGGCAAGACGTTTGGAAGCGCTGTTGATCTGGTGGAAGAGGCAAACCGTATAGGGGGCCGCCACGGTATTGGGACCTGTGACCAGATCGAGAATCGTATTATCGAGGCGAAGAGCCGTGGTATTTACGAAGCACCTGGAATGGCTTTGCTTCACGCAGCGTATGAACGCCTCGTCGCAGCCATTCACAATGAGTCCACGATTGACAACTACCGAACCCTTGGCCGAAAGCTTGGACGTCTGTTGTATGAAGGGCGCTGGTTTGACCCGCAGGCCCTTATGCTCCGTGACACCATCACAAAGTGGATTGGCCGTGCTGTGACCGGAACGGTCGTTCTTGAGCTTCGCCGCGGTGATGACTACTCCATTCTGGATACAACCGGCCCTGCGCTGACCTATCAGCCAGAGCGCCTCAGTATGGAAAAGGTTGAGGATGCACCATTTAGCCCGCTGGACCGTATCGGTCAGCTGCAAATGCGAAACCTTGACATCGCAGATTCACGGCAGAAGTTAGCCGTTTATTCCCAACTGGGGGCTCTGCCAGCCGATGGCATCCGGGCACTGCTCGGTGATCAGGAAAGTGGACAGTCATGAGTGCAAATAAGTCAGTGGGATCATCCCCAGAAGTGAGAATCGGACTGCGTGTTGAAGATGAAACGCTCACCTTCTTCGGGACCGAGGAAGTCAATTTCAAGATTGCGCAAGGCTGGACGGTTGTTGCTGTCAATCCTGGTGATGCCTACGTCGATCAATATGAAGAGGGCGGAGAGGTCTTCGAGACACTCGCTGGAGCCGACTTGGTCGTTGTGCTCAAGGCGCCCGGTAATGTAAACGGAGCTGCAATCTGATGGCACTCTGGGGCGGAAGGTTCGATACTCCTACAGATGCACTTGTCTGGCAGTTCAATCAATCGTTGCCATTTGACCGCAAGATGTGGCGCGAAGACATTATTGGTTCCATCGCGCATGCGAGGATGCTTGGTGTTCAGGGAATCATTCCCGCCGCCGATGCCGACGCGCTAGTTGTTGGTCTCGAGACGCTGCGCGATGACATCGATGCTGGTAAGGCTGAACTTCCTCCGGATGCAGAAGATATACACTCTGCGGTGGAACAGCTCTTGCGTGAACGCCTTGGACCGGCCGTGGCTGGAAAACTCCATACGGGACGTAGCCGTAACGACCAAGTCGCCACCGATATTCGCCTGTGGCTGCGTGGTCGCTGCGACACACTGAAACTGGCACTGCATGGACTTCGTAAGCAGCTGGTCGAGCTGGCGGATGCCAACCCGGATGCCATCCTTCCTGGGCGGACCCACCATCAGCACGCACAGCCTGTCTATCTGGCACACCACCTGTTGGCGTACTTCTGGATGCTTGGCCGTGATGAATCGCGCATCGTCGATGCTCGTACCAGGATGAATCTACTTCCTCTTGGCGCAGGTGCCCTTGCTGGGACACCTTATCCGCTGAACCGTCACATGGTCGCGGCGGAGCTGGGTTTCGATGGGGTTATCGAAAATTCACTGGATGCCGTTGGAGACCGTGACTTTGCAATAGAAGTCACCGCTGCCTGCAGCATAACGATGATGCACCTGTCGCGGTTTGCAGAAGAGATTGTGCTTTGGATGTCACCTGAGTTTGGCTTTATTGAGCTCTCGGATGCCGTTACAACGGGTTCGAGTATCATGCCTCAAAAGAAGAACCCTGATGTTGCTGAGCTGATTCGTGGAAAGAGTGGACGGGTTTATGGAGACCTTGTGACGCTCCTCACTCTCATGAAGGGCCTCGTCCTTGCTTACAACAAAGACCTTCAGGAAGATAAAGAGCCTCTCTTCGATGCTGTCGAGACGACAGAGCTCTGTGTCACTCTAATGCAGCGAATGCTCTCCGATGCAAAGTTTAAGAAGGAACGGATGCTTGCATCCATGCATGGCGATTTTTCGACTGCAACGGATTTGGCCGATGCGCTTGCGGTTGATGGTGTCCCGTTCCGCGAAGCACACGAAATTGTTGGCCGGGTTGTCCGGGGCAGCATTGAGGCTGGAGTCGGCTTGGAAGATCTGACATTGGCTGATTTGCAAAAGTACGATGTCCGCTTTACAGAGCGTGCCCTCGATGCGATTACGCCCACAGCAAGTGCAAATGCACGGACATCGTATGGTGGAACTGCACGCACAAGCATTGATCACCAGCTCGTGCAAGCACGCATTGCATTGGGGCTCTGAGCGGGAACAGCAATGCAGTTTACGTACGTAAACATCTACAGTGCTACAAAAACTTGCTACCCGTGGTAGCATCGTCAGTTGGGATATCTAGTATGCAGAACATAAAAGTCCGCTGGTGGAACTCATTCAATATTCTTGGCATCCTCATGATGGTGCTTGGGATTTGTGGATTTGTATTCAAAGGCAAGTTTGTGTTCGATCCGGGCAGGCCAGCGCTAGGCTATGAGTCAGCGTTGTATGTACTAACTGGAGGCTTGATGTTCATCAATGCGTGGTTGACACCAACACCGGTGCTCCCAGACAAAGCAAAAGTGCAGAGTAAAGCAGTCGTTCCGACTCAGGATTCTGCTGAAGGAAAGAATGGATAATGGCTAAGGAAGTCTCTATCGAAGAGGGCGTCGTAAAGGTCGTCCGCTGCTCAGTCACCAATGAACCGATGCAGAATGTCCCAGGTTGGTATTCGGAGGTCAAAGTCCGTTTCGTATCAGACAAGGGCCGAAAGACCACGGATGTCCATGCGGATGTCTTGCCTCCAGATGAGCCTCTCGTCAAGCCTGTCGATGAAGAAGAAGGCGATATCAGTCTGGATGAGCTTCAGGATGAAGAAGAAGCAGGCGCAGATGTCGACGGAGTCGAAGGCGAAGTTGATGTCGTTTCGCTCCTTGAAGATGACACTGACGAAGAATAGGCTAGTCAGCTAGTCTCTTGAAAACGCACCGTGATGCTTCGCATCACGGTGTTTTTCTTTATTCTGCTACCGATGCATCTGGAAGCGATGAACCAGAAATCGATATAATTCGCCAAGTGCCTGGAAGAAACGGGATGTCAGGTGTTGGGCGTTCGAGGCGGAACACCATGTATGTCTCTGGAGAAGACCAGACGCCTTCCTGAGTACGCATGTCGCGGGCTTGAAGGTTTGCTGTTACCGTGTATTCGTTTGTACCTGACGCTGTGATACTCACGGGTTGCAGAGTTGCTTGTATTCCTTGACGCTTCCATCGCATTAGCGCAAGTTGCAGCCGAGGCTTCGTCCAACCACCCGCAACAAAGTCTGGTGAAATCGTATTCAAAAGACCCCTGTTATCAGCTTGGTTAAACGCGCGAACGAGAGAAACCGCCTGCTGTTCGACAAGCGTCTTTGGGGGAGGAGGGGGCTTGCGTGTCGCAACCACGACACCGAGCAGCACAAGTCCTATACCTGCGGCTAGGTAGATTGGCTTTCGACGCCAATCCACGGGGTTAGTACCCCCGCGCGACATAGCCGCCGAGGAAGCCTGCATAACCCATTGCAAGGGCGCTGATGAGCAGGATGAGCGTGGTGAGCCAGCGTGGCGGCAATTTTACGATCACTTGCAGCTGTGCAAGCATGATAAGGAGAATGCTGCCGACCAGAGCACTATTCCGGTGGCCAACAAGGCGTCCGGCAGTCCACGGTTCGATACCAAACCAACCATTCATGGCGGCAAGCCCGCTACACACGGCAGGGATACTGATCACCGCACCAGCAATGACGCAAAGTCGGATGAAGCTTTCGCGATGCTCTGCGAGAAGGCGGGTGGGAGCGATGCGTGCGACAAGTGCCGCGACTGCCATCGCTAGAGGGAAATGGACCGATGCTCCATGTATGTGCTGCCAAATTTTGAGAGGATCTTCTTCCATCTGTGTTCCCGTATGTTGCCGACTGCGTGACGTATCAAATACTATCGGACATCGCGCTTGCGGACATTAGAATATCCGCTTCACCAAACGAACGATTGTCCGACCAGGCTGCGTGATGTACTCGACCCTGTCGGTTAACGCATGCATCAAGGCCCTTCCACGGCCGCCTTCGGCATCCGTTTCAGGCATCGTAGCCGCAGTTGCAGGGATGTACTCACCCGCGCTGTCGACATCGATGACAATGTCCCGTCCGCTTCTCCGCGCCCGAACGTGAATACGACAATCCTGTTCGCCATGCTCAACTGCATTAGCACAGGCTTCACCGACAGCCAAACACAAGTCATCTCCCGCATCCGGGGAGAGACCCTCTTCTTTCGCCAGAATACGCATTGCGCGTCGCACCGCGCTGACGTGTTCGCTGCGTCCTGACAATTCGATAGTAAACAGATTTATGTCCGCCATAGTGAAAGATGCTCCTGAGGCATCACCGACATTATAGAACGTAACGGCGGGAAATCCTTGCTTTGTGGAGTCGCACACGATAGGATTCTTGCGCGCTCCCGGATGGTGCAGCGGCAGCACGTCAGGTTCTGGCCCTGAAAACCGAGGTTCGAATCCTTGTCCGGGAATTAGCCCTCAGCTCACGCTGAGGGCTTTTTCGTTACTTGGCGTTCAGCAATTCCCTTGTCTTTTCAAGACCCGTTCGGATAACCAACTCAACCGGAAGCTGGTCATACTCCGGATTAAACAACTCAAGACTGATAAAGCCATTCCAGCCAGACTTTCTCAGCTGACGGATGATCTGTCCTCCCGGTGCGATGCCGTTCTTTGGGTAAACCCTATCCTTATCGGCAATGGCAGCAGGCGGCATATCAGGGTAGTCATTTACGTGGAAGACACCCAGTTCCGATGCTTGAACATCCGAAAGTTCCCGCAAGTCCGACTCGCCTTTGTAGAGGTGGTAGATGTCGAGGAGCATTGTTGATCCTGCGGCACCTGCCATTCGGTAAACCTGCTTCACCGTGTCAAGACGCTTGAGATTCGTTGAAAATCCCCAGAGCTCGAGCTCGGGTTCGATACCTTCTTCACGACCAATCGCTGCAAGCGCGGCAAAACGCTCCGCGATGACATCGTTTGGAATGACACGACTATCAGCCGTATGTGCTCCAATACTTGCCGCCGCAATACGCTTACCGCCAGCTCGCCGTACGAGGCGCATACAGCGTCGCGCATCCTCGAGGCCGGCTGCTCGCTGTGCTGGGTCATCTACAATCCATTGAGAGAACCCGATAGCACTTGGCATTTCAAGACCAAGGTCACGCAGCTGTTGCGCAAGTTGTTCAAGGCCGCCTGGCTGCTTATCGACGGCTTCGAGTTCTGAAATCCATGGCTCGATGCCCTGCCAACCAGCTCTCGCTACCAGAGATGCCAAAACGGGCAGGGACAAGCCCCGCCCGCGTATGGTTGAAGTGTTTATACAAACCTTCATTGAGATTAGACGGTCCATCCACCGCGCTTTTTGCGGTCAATCATGCCGTTTGCCTCAGCGTCATCCTTGAAGACTTCCTTCTTTGGATCCCAGTTGAGCTCACGGCCTCCGAGACGCAGGGAAAGATTACCCAAGTGACACACGGATGCTGAACGATGGCCAACCTCCACATTACAAATCGGTTGCTTACGTGTACGAATTCCATCCACAAAGTTTTGTGCATGATTATCCGAAACATACAAACGCTCTGCCGTCTTTGGTAGGGGATCCGTCAGAAGCTTGGCATCACTTGCGGCGATGCGTCCACGGGATACAAAGATCCAACGGCCATCTTCGCCTTCGAATGTGACTCCATTTTCGCCCTTGTCTGTTGCCAGGAGCTCAACCCCATTTGCATAGGTGTAGGTCACTTCGTATTCGAGGAACGCTTCAAACGAGCGCTTCTCTGCATCGGCTGGTTGGGCAGTACCCGTTGACTTGATCTTGACTGGACCGGACTTGTCCATTCCGAGGCCCCATTGGGATATATCGAGGTGATGGGCACCCCAGTCGGTCATCATTCCACCCGAGTAATCAAACCAGTGGCGGAAGGAACCGTGTGTACGCTCCTTGATATAAGGGGTTTCAGGCGCTGGGCCAAGCCACATGTCAAAGAGGAAATCATCCGGTGCTTCTGTTACTTGGAAGTTCGTACCACGGCTACCACCTGGTAGATGCGCAGTAACTTTCTTGACCTGGCCAATGCGACCATTTCGGACCAGCTCACAGGCTAGGCGAAAGCGTGCATCGGAGCGCTGCTGCGAACCCGTCTGCCAGACAGTTCCATTGTCCTTCGCAAGCTTGACCAGCTGCTGACCTTCACCGATGGTGAGCGTCATCGGCTTTTCACAATAGACATCCTTGCCCTTGCGGATAGCCATACCAGCAATCACTGCATGCCAGTGGTCAGGCGTTCCGATAACCACCGCATCGATGTCGGTTCGGTCAAGCAGGTAGCGGAAGTCAACGTACTTTTTGGAGCCTTCGAAGACTTCAGACGCTTCCTGAAGGTGCTTGAGGTCGACATCACAGACCGCAACACACTCGACACCGGGACGGCTTGCAATGTTACGTGCATCTCCCAAACCTTGGCGGAAGCCGCCTTTACTACCGCCAGCGCCAATCAAGCCAATGCGAATCTTGTCATTGGCTGCGATACGGCGCGGCCGTGCTGCCTGTGCTTCGGCTTCAGCCGCCTCAGCACGAGCTGAAAACCAATCAGGTAGGGTGGTGAGCGCAAAACCAGTGGCTGCGCTCGTCAAAAAAGATCGTCGTTCCATACGCTGGTATTTCTCCTTAGTAGTGGTGCATTCCTGCGGAAATTAAAGAGAGAAAAATGGCATTGCTATATTGAGAGCGAACTGGTTGCCCCGGGTTCGATACCGAAACTCAGGGCGGATGACTCGACCCGGTGCCGCAACGACTATCTCGGTGTCAAAAAACTGCTTTTCCGTCAGATCGAGACGTGATCCTAGTGCAAATTGCCACCCCGATAGTGGGGATGTAAACCGCAGTTGCAACTCAGATGGAGCCTCTAAAACATCGGAATAATACGTTGCAGTCCCGTGGATATCCCGTATAGCCAGCGCAGCGGAAAGTCGATTGCCAGCGCGCAGAGGAACTAACTCCGCTGAAAGTTGGGTGAACGAGTACGCATCTATTGCGTTGATTCGCACCGTTTGCAGCTCCACGGGTATCCGCTGGTTTATCAGCGAAACGGATGAACGCAGCCGAAAGGATGATTTACTGCGATACGACGCCACCGTCGTCGACAAATCCGACTCTAGACGATTGCCAGATTCAAAATGTGCTTCCATCGCAGATTGTCCAAACACCCACGATGAACTAACGGCAACCATAGGTTTGTTGTCGACAAGTACGGTCTTAAACCGCCGGATGACTTCCTGGCGGTCCGCAACCGTAAGCGAAATGGCCGATGTACCCGCTGTGCCGATCGCCGTCCCTAAAACGGATGGCAGCTGCAGGCGTGGGCTAATATCCCGCTTTACGGCTGGTGGCTCGGTAAGCAGGGATGCCACATCTCCAAGAGGTAGACCTTGGGATTCACTTGTTGACGCAGATACTTTTGCCCGTGGCTGATTGGAAACCTCGTAGGACAGCGCTGCAGATGCCGCATCGCCGCGCTTGGCCGTCTGCTCAAACACCACCGCTGCACCAACACCGGGTGCCGGCTGAGCCGCATATGCAAGCGTCGCGACAGGCCCTGAAATACGGGATTGACGAATGGACAACGGAAGCTGAAAGCGAGTCGCGCGACTTGCAGATGCCGTGCTGCCTGTCATAAAGCGGACGCTTGGCACGGTAAGAATATGCGTTTTGTAGAGGCTCAAGCCTAGGTTTCGGATGTTCCATTGACCCGTCGATGCCTTGTAGGACATCTCAGATGCCGATATGGAAAGTGTGCGATTCTCTCCGGGAACATTGTCAACAATGGATGCACCAGACAAGGAAATCCCTTTCGGGCCCCGCATCAGCGATGCGGTATCGACACGAAACACATCGTGGCGGATGGAAACATCCGTGCCGCGAAGCTCTTGTGTACCAACATCAAACGAAAAGGACTTGCCAATAAGCTGGTCTTGGCCACGCTCGGCACGAAACCCTCCCGTTACCAGAATTCTCGATGGCTTTGTGATCGATGGGCTCACGAAAACATTGTCTGCCGTTATTCGAAGGGCTCCCCAGCGAATGTTTGCCCCCTGTAAACGCGCCACAGAATCCGTCGTCGACATGCCAGACCACGTCGCACGCAGCGGAGGCAGTGTCGTTGCAGGCGGAACTACCACTGGCATGAAGCCAGCTCCGTCGCCAGATTGCGGTTCTTCACGTAGATTTCCTGACGCGTGGTGGTAATCAACGCACCACTGTCATCCAATAGCTCGACAACTACAGAATGCACACCATCGGGGAGGGATGTCGTATCCCACGTCTTAAAAAATGGTTTTACATTCATCACAAACAGGAGATCCGCGATCCGAATCTTTATCGATGCGACGCGGCCCGGGTCAGTTGGCGAAATACGTAGCGTATGCATTCCGCTTACGATGGGTACTTTACGCTGCTTTGCATCCGCAAGGGATACCTTTTCGTATTGAATTGCTACTGCTTGAATGGCCTGGCCTGTCGATGTTCCGGTAGATGGCTGGATTCGGAAAGCGATTACCTGACCTTTTGGATGCGGACGGATAAATGTGTCTGCGCGATGACCAACCACGGATGGAAATCGTTCCCAATCTCCATTTTCACGTTGAACATCTGCGATATGCGACTTACCCGCAAATCCAAATCCCTCAAGGATGCCAGAATTCAGTTCATCCTTGATCACAAGTGACGAAGGTAGGGAGTCCATTATGGTCGTAATCTCAATGCCACCCCGACGTTCTGTGAACCGGCTTTGAGGTGGTCCGGAATCAGGAGACGACGAAATAATCAACGATTTTGTGGATATTCCCGCCAGATTTCCTGCACCAATGCCTTCTGTGCCATCGATTCGCCCTGTACCGGATGCACTACGAACGACCTTCCCGAGGACTTTATCCGGTTTTCCATCCTGGCGGAGGGTTATGTTGCCATCCGGGATGTTCTCAAACACAATTGCACTGTCACTGACTGTTGGTGAGATGAGCCCGATGCGAAGGGACATCAGCTTGTCACCCAAACCGTTTTGAAAATCGATGACCTCGGCGGTCATCCCGATACGAACTAAACCGGATGTCACAATCCCTAGTCCGGCGGGCTCACTTGTCAGAATCGTTGGCAAGTCATCGTCATCGCGAAAAGCCTGCGATGCGATACGAAACGGAGTGCCGCTGGACTGCTCGGACTTTAGGATAATCGTTGCCTTTGTTATAGAGGCAATGGTGAAGCGAATACCGGGCCGCAAGCGAACGGTATTCCGTGCTGATGTCACGGTGGCAAGTGGGATGGACATCTCAGGAGCCCTCGGATGCGCGGTGAGCTGGCCACCAGCCCGCATCGGGACAATGAGGTGTGCGTTACGGTCCTGTAGACGATAGCGGTATTTCACAATTACGTAGTGTAGCGTGTGCATCGTTTACCGATGGCCCTGCAGATAACCTACAATGCGCCTATCGTGAAAAAAGTTGTTTTCTTGGTGCTACTCGCGCTGCAGCTGATAAACCCGGCGCTTGCCGATCAGGCGTATGGGCGTTTTGGTCGGTTTCATGAAGATGGACTGCTGACAACCAATGTCCATCCGAGGGGCTTCACGCTCCTCGGGACCAACCCTGAGCTCAATGTCCGTTGGGGAGATCCTAAAGCTCCACTGTCCGCTGTCGTTCGGTCCATAAACCCAACTGAGAAAATTCTAGCCGTTGAAGGTGGGGGAGCAGGCGCTCCAAGCATCATCCGCTACACATTGGTTTATCCGGGATTCTCTGCCACTTTTGGAAAACAGCTTGTCCTTAGGTTCTCAAACCGCGCCGGAAAGTCTTCCCGCGTCGGGCTGGACCCAACGCGTCTAAAGCAGGGATGGTTACTTATCATTCCTGGTGACCGCTATCCAGCCGTTCCACTGTTGATCAAAGTACCGCGAAGTCCGGGGACCAAGGCTTGGTTTACGGGGGATGGTCTGACCGTTGAGTCACCTACGCCTCTAGGAGAGGTTATTTTTACGACTCCGACAGGGCTTCGCCCCGTTGCAACATTGAATGCTGCATGGAAGGCAGTTTCTGATTGGGGGGATGCGCCTATTCCAGTCCTCCAGGCCATTTCCAATGAAAAGTCGGAAACAGAGATCGCGACGATACAGACGTGGAACACGCCCTATGCCCCAATCTCGCCACTGCTGGCGTTAGCTTTGCTTGATGGGTTTCCAGCCCGCGTAAATGGTCCGTTGGTACGAACTGAAATACGCACCCGCTACGGGCCCTATAGCTATGTCGCGGCAAAAACAGCACGGATTAGTCTTCCTATTCCAACTCCAATCGTGCCCGTTCTGTACGGAGAGGGAATGGCGATTCCATCTGGACGATTGGTTTCTTCACCGCCCAATACTTCACCCACAGTCAGTGTCTGGAGCCTCTATTCGTGGCTGCAGTCTGCTGAGCGCCTCCCGAGTTCGGTTCGCACAAATCTGATTCGAACCTATCGGGTACGACGTGCAAAGGTTGCGATGCTTGATACATCGGAGCCGATCACCGGAGTGCACCTACAGCTGCCGCGCAGCGGTTTGGAGAAGCAAAAACGCGAGCTGGATGATGTTGTCGCGCTCGCACGTGTCGTCTTGGTTGACCATGCATTTGTAACCCATGTTGGCGATGCGGTAAGTGAGGCAAACCTCCAGGGTTCCCTGAAAGCTTTGGTTGGTGCGGTCCAAGTTCGCACAGACTGGCTTTGGGGATGTGTTGGCCGCGCGGATGATGGCTTTCAATCGATGAATGCGCGTGAAGCAGGCGATGTGGCTGCTGCGCTTTCGATTGCGCTTCAAAACACGCCAACTGGGTTGACGCCGGGTGAAATCGACGATGCAGCGGTTGCATTTATGTCTCACTGTTGGTCGGCATATAGTCACGATGCATTGGCAAGATTCGCAGTGCAGACATCAATGTTGTCACCAAAGTTGCTGCCAGAGCGCTTGGATGAAAATGGGACATTTGACATAGCATCCGGTGGTCAAACCGCTTCGGTTGCTAACATGCCTTCATCGCAGCTATCCGGTTCGGCATCATACAAGTTGCTGGATGCCTACGTTTCCAACACTGGACAGCTTTCTACAAGCCGGCTTCGCTATGGGGCGGATATCGGGCTACTGTCTGCGGATGGTCTGCGAGTTACAAATGTTGTTGATGCATCCCTGAATTCGGTTACGATTGACGTTTCGAGCGGTTCGAATCGCCTGCGCGTGCTAAAGCTTGTTACATCCGAGCGCTGGAAGAATGCCGCAGTTTCGATAAACGACAGCTCAGTTTTTACGATGCAGGTTGGCGATGAGCTACATATTCTCATCCCGCCCTTTGTTGGCAGTGTTCAGTTACAGCTCCAAGCGCAACATTTAGCGCTCAGTAGTTACGTTTTCACATGCCCGTTGTTCGGTATGATGAATATGCAAAACGACATGTCCGTATTTGGTCCGGGATCAAGCCGCTAACCCAAGATATGTCTGTTATAGGAGATGAGCATGGCAGAGTTTTCGTTGTTTACGTCTGAATCCGTAGGTGAGGGGCATCCTGATAAGGTTGCAGATGCGGTAAGTGATGCCGTTCTTGACCATTGTCTATCAGCTGACCCAATGAGCCGGGTAGCCTGCGAAACATTGGTTACAACAAACCTCTGTGTAGTTGCGGGTGAAGTTACAACGGGAGCCGAGTTGAACTCGGATGTGATCGATCGCATCGCACGCGCTGTGATAGCTGATATCGGCTACGATGACAAGGCCTTAATGTTCTCCGCAGCCGATGTGGAAGTGCGTAACTATGTGCACGCACAGAGTGCACATATTGCGATGGGTGTTGACACCGGCGGAGCCGGCGATCAGGGCATGATGTTTGGTTATGCTTGTGATGAGACACCTGAGCTCATGCCTCTGCCAATCGCGATTGCACACCGGCTGACCCGACGCCAGGCTGAAGTTCGCCGTGCACATCCAGGACTTGGTTTCCGCCCAGATGCAAAGAGTCAGGTCACAATGGCCTACGATTCCGCTGGCCGGCCACACCACATTGACACCCTTGTGTTCTCAACACAGCATGATGAGAACCTCTCCCTCGAAGATGTCAAAGCCATTGTTGAAGAGCACCTCTTCGCACCTGTGCTTGCAGAAGTCGCAGAGCTGGTTACCGGCGACATCGTTCGCCATATCAACCCGACGGGCCTCTTCGTAATCGGCGGCCCGCACGGAGATACTGGACTCACCGGACGCAAGATCATTGTCGATACCTACGGCGGCTATGCGCGCCATGGCGGCGGTGCATTCTCAGGTAAAGATCCGACAAAGGTTGACCGTTCCGCGGCTTACGCTGCGCGCTACCTGGCAAAGAATGTCGTAAAGGCTGGACTTGCATCCCGGTGTGAAATTCAGCTTGCATATGCCATTGGTGTTGCGCAACCGGTTTCGGTGCGTGTCGACACCTGGGGCACGGCTGCAAAGGGATTGACCGACTTGGATATTGCTGCAAAGCTTAATGCAACGGTTGATCTGACCCCGGCTGGCATCATCAAGATGCTTGACCTCCGACGCCCGATCTACCGGGATACCGCACGCAATGGTCACTTCGGTCATGCTGCTTTCCCATGGGAAAATACAGACCTCGCGGAGCAACTCGCATAATGAATACGCAGATAATGCAGGCCATCGCCGGCTTGTATGGCTTGATTGTGATTGGAGGCGGGGCTTCAGCCGTCGCCAAGTCCAAAATCTCGCTGTACGCAGGCGTGGGCACAGGGGTCTTTGCGATTGCTGGAGCATTGGTGATGGCTAAGAATCCAAAGCTTGGATTGGCATTGATTCTGATTGGAGCAATTGCACCTCTGCCGAGGATGCTTCCAGGATTTATCAAGACACAGGCAATCTGGCCTGCAGGCGTTGTTTCCTTGAGTGCAATCGCGGTGATTGTCAGCGCGGTTCTCATGTTTAACCAACTAAAACCTCAGCCATGATGCAAAGTGGGCAACCTAATCGTATTGCATTGGTCGCCCATAATGGTCGGAAGGACCAAATGGTCCAGTTCGCGGGGCAGCACCTTAACGTGCTGTCCCGTTTTCAAATTGTGGCAACAAGCACGACCGGCGGCATTCTCGAAGAACAGCTTGGACTTACCGTCCATCGGTGTCTGTCTGGGCCGCTCGGTGGCGATTTGCAGATTGGTGCGATGGTAGCCGAGGGTTCCATTGCAGCAGTCATCTTTCTCCGGGATCCCCTAACGGCTCATCCTCATGAACCGGACATTTTGGCATTAATGAAAGTCTGCGATGTCCATAATGTCCCGCTTGCGACAAATCTTGCATCCGCGGAGCTGTTGCTGTCTGCACTCGGTGGCAACGGACGGTAGGTACTTCATAAGGCGGCTGTGCCACTGACGTCTACCGTAATGAGTGCTAGTTTTTCTTGTTGACGCCAGAAACGTTCGCATGTGAAAGCGCTTCAGCATTCTGCGGTTTCGCGTGGCCAGTTACCGATGCGCTTGCGGGCCAGATAAACATAAAGTAATAGACGGCAATATTTAGACAAAACAATATTCCAGCCAGACCCCACAGGTTTGGCTTTTTCTTACGTTTTACCGTTGCTGTCTGCTGCTGCATCGTGGCAATAATGTACCACTGTTACCGATGTAGTCAACTATGCCGCAACGTCGGCTGTCACGAAGGAGAACTCACATGAGCGATAATCCATTGCAATCGTTGGATGAATGGGAAGACGACTTGAAGGCGCGCTATCCAGTCGCAGGTGAGAGTATGTTCACCGATCAGGATAAGACAAAGGATGCTTTCCGGAATTACACGGCAGAAGTCCGGCCAAGCGTCAAAGAGTTTTACCGGGTTAACCACATCGGCCAAACGCTAGACTTCGTTAAGGCAAAGAAATCTGAATATCTTGGTCTGAACCGTATGGAAATGGGCATATGGGAAGCCATGGAGTATCTCAACCAGCTGGTTGATGATTCTGACCCTGACACCGATCTTTCACAGATTCAGCACCTCTTGCAAACGTCGGAGCGGATTCGTGAAGAAGGGCATCCACGCTGGTTTATCCTGACAGGCCTTATCCATGATCTTGGCAAAATCCTATGCTTATGGGGTGAGCCGCAATGGGCAGTTGTTGGAGATACCTTTGCCGTTGGCTGCAAACATAGCGAGCGCGTGGTGTTTAGTGAGTTTCTTGCACTAAATGCAGATCACGATGACCCTGTTTACGCAACAGACCTCGGCATCTACGAGCGTGGCTGTGGTTTCGAAAACGTGCATCTGTCATGGGGCCATGATGAGTACATCTACCATGTCACCAAGGACTATCTGCCGCAGGAAAGCTTGGCGATGCTTCGCTACCACTCGTTTTATCCATGGCATCGTGAAGGTGCTTACAGACAATTTGAGAATGACCACGACCGTGCAATGCTTCCCTGGGTGTTGAAGTTTAATGAGTTTGACCTTTATTCGAAGTCAGACACAAAACCGGATGTCGAAGCGCTCAAGCCTTACTATGAGGAGCTGATTGCAGAGTTTTTCCCTGCGAAAATCCGCTGGTAAGCTTTAGGTAAGATCTTAGTCCGCATAGCAATTCGTGGGGACTGGTCGATTGAATCTGATGTTACACGTCGGACTCAAAACCCGATGTCGATGCGCTCGAGCCGTACTACGAGAAGCTGATTGCAGCGTTTTTCCCTGCTGAGTTACGTTGGTAGAACCTCGTTCTTCACCCTGCGGATACTTTAGTGAGACCACCGTACATGGTAGACTTTTCGTGGGCGGCGCCTCCTTGGGCGTCGCTACTCATAGTCAGGACATTCACTTTATGCTCGCCGACCATTTTCGCGACATCGAAGCCCTAAGCAATCGTCTTGATGAACTCGGGAGGCATCTTTGACCTTCCGAAGCGTCGTCAAGAACTAGCAGCGCTCGAGCTACAATCATCTGAGCCAACGCTCTGGGATGACCCTACTGCAGCGCAAAAACTTATGCAGCGCCTCTCAGGCGCTAAAGCAGATCTCGAACCATTCAATATTCTCCGTTCCAGTGTAGATGATGTTCAAGTCCTCTATGAGCTTGCTCAGGAGGATGACAACCCTGACAGCTACGAGACGGAAGTGGTCAAGGCCATTCAGGATATCGGAGCTGGACTCGACTCACTCGAAGTGAAGACATTGCTTGCGGGCACCTATGATTCTGTGGATGCCATCCTTGAAGTCAAGCCGGGTGCCGGTGGCACCGAAGCTTGTGACTGGGCTGCAATGCTCCTGCGGATGTATGTTCGCTGGGCAGAAGATAATGGATTTAAAGCCGAGATACATGAAGAACTGCCAGGTGAAGTGGCAGGCCTTTCGTTCGCAACCGTCTTCATTTCCGGACGGAATGCATACGGCTTTCTGAAGTCCGAACATGGAGTTCATCGGCTTGTGCGTATTAGCCCATTCAATGCCAATGGCAAACGCCAAACCAGCTTTGCTGCGGTCGAAGTGATGCCTCAGGTTGAGTCAGACAACGAAATCGAAATCCGCGCTGAGGACATCCGGCTTGATACCTACCGCGCTAGCGGCGCGGGTGGGCAGCACGTCAACAAAACGAGCTCAGCCGTACGCATCACCCACATTCCGACCGGACTTGTTGTGCAGTGTCAGAATGAACGCTCCCAGCTGCAAAACAAAGAACTTGCAATGCATATGCTTCGAGGCAAGCTTGCTGAAGTGAAAGCACGTCAGGAAGAAGCCAAGCTCGCGGCGATTCGTGGAACCCAACTCAACATCGAATGGGGTTCACAAATTCGCTCATATGTATTCCAACCCTATACATTGGTCAAGGATGTTCGAACAAAAGCGAGTGTTGGAGACGTCCAAAAGGTAATGGATGGTTACTTAGAGCCGTTCATGACCGCCTATCTGCGCTATATTGCCGGAAAGGGCACCAGTGGGGATGATTCCAATGATGACATGGATGCGTAATCAGGCAAAACCGATGGAGCTTGCTATCAAGGAAGCTCCAGTCGCGGCTATTTTGGCCGACATTGTTTGGCATGAATCTAAATCTGATCTTGCCTTTATCCCTGCGGCAACATTTGCCGCCACAGTGGGAGCAGACACGCAAGCTGCGTCTCCGCTACAGGATGACCCCATCGTCATCATCGAGTTGACTGGGATTCAAATTCAAAATGCAC
>CAIRTT010000615.1 GCA_903881535.1 uncultured Armatimonadota bacterium | reverse complement strand
TTACTGAATGTCAAAACGTGTACAGCCGTAACAACTGCCAATGGAATACCAATGAGGGCAAGCTCTGGCTTCCGTCGGTAGACGAAAAGCCCACCTATGAATAGAAGGAGAAAAATGGTGCGTAGCAAAACAATCGCTTTCACGACACCCGTTTCTTGCTCCTGGCGATATCCAGTAAGAGACTTTGGTCCCCATAACTCCCACAGTGATATTCCCCGCTGCCGGAGAAACTGCGCTGGGTTCTTGAGTGCAAACTCGATGTAGGTCTTTACTGCCTTCTTTTGTTGGGCCTCGGGATAGGCAACAAATTCCGTACCATTGCTGTCGCTATTGATCGAAATGAGGAGATTGTTGCCAAATGCATGTGGCGGTCGTGCAAGTGGAGATTTTTCTACAACAAAGAGTAAACCCGCTCCTAGTAAGAATCCACTTACGATGAACAAAGGTAGCTTGATGGTTCTTGATAACACAGCAAATACGATTGGTATCAACAAACCGATAAGCATCAAGGATGGCCGAATGGCTCCCGTCATGTGAAACAACAGACCGATTCCAAGGCACAGAGGCAAGAGCGAACCTGGAGCCTTGTCCCGATGATTCCAGAGCCATAGCGCCCCAACCACAGCGGCTAAAAGTACAAATGTTGCGATTGTCTCTGTCATCACCAGCTGTGCATAGCGCAGCTGATGTGGATACACCGCGATAAGTGAACAAGCAGCGATAGGTAGCCATCGGTCAAATTTACAGAGCTTCCCGAGGACATATGTCAGTGGAATGCATGCAGTAGATACAACGATGTTTAGTCCAAGGAGTGCAGTAACCGTTTGTGCTGTCGGTAAGAAACTACGGAAAAGCGCAATTACGAGCGGATATCCATTTGGAAACGAACTGATCGGGGCTTCATTGACGATTCCATCGGCGACTAAAAGGTACATCTTCGAATCGTAGACCAGTGGGTCTGCGTGCATCAGGAAGACGAACACAATTCGCAAGATCAGACCTGCCAAGGTGATGGCAGAAACGACGACTAAATCCCGTTTTTCCAAAGTCATGTTTTCATCTTTGGTTACGACGCGGCAAAGTTTCAGTATTTTTGTTTATGATGATAGAAGTGAGCGGAGTGATTCCATCCCCTTTTCAGCTGTGCGCTTTCTTGCATCGGATACGTAGAGGGCGCACCGGACACCATAGGCCCACTGTGTCAACCGGGCGGCTGAAATATTCCAGCCGGCCGCAGTCAAGTTCCGACAGAGCGCGTGGACAGCACTTGAATCATTTGCAAGACGAACATCGACGAGGAGCATTTCGGCATCCAGTGGTACCAGCGTCAGCGACTGTGTACGCCCAAGAACTGCAGCCGGTCTACGTTTGCGTGCAATCATGTCCCCTACGGTTTCTTTACCACTCACAGCTTTTTCAAAGGCTACGACAAGCTCATTTCTAAGGGATCGATCGATACCGCGCTCCCTATAATCAACCCGAAGGGTATCAATTACGATTGCGGTTGCATCATCGGTACTTCGTGTAAAGACCTGTGCAGAGTGGAGTTTGATGTCATAGGCATAAAGGACACCGGTGATCTTGGCAAGCAAACCTGGACGCGGGTCATCAAAGGCAACAATAGTAACGATCGACTCCCGCTCAGTCGCATTTCCACGTACATCAACAACGACAGGAAAATCAGTCTCACCGATGAGCAGCGTGTGTGCCATTTCGACGTGAAGGCGGATTTCATCCAGTGGTGTGTTAAGGAGATACGATGCTGGCATCGAGTCGATATGTCGTTGTACCCGCTCTGCATCCACGGCTGTACCATCATCAAGTGTTACCAAACGTCGCCTGATCCGATCACGTACTTGATCCATTTTCCGGGCATCAGGTTCAATCAGATGCTCAGCACTGTTATGACTAAATTCGTTTTCGCATCGTTGCACAAGTTCATCAAGTAATCGACCAGCAGATCGAGACCAAACGCCTGGCCCTACCGCGTTAACATCAGCCCAAGTCAACACATAGAGCATCCGCAGCATGTCAGAATCACCGAGGGCTTCGTGGATTGTCTTAATCGTCTCAGGGCGTGACAGATCGCGGAGCCGCGCGGTGTCTGCGAGTAGCAAGTGGTAGCGAACCAAGCGCTGAACCCGTGTTGTTACGTCCGTTGGACAGCCCAATCGAGCACATATGTCAGGTACACGATCGGCACCGGTTATTTCATGTGGTGCAGGTTG
>CAIRTT010000614.1 GCA_903881535.1 uncultured Armatimonadota bacterium | reverse complement strand
CCGAGTGCGAGTGGAATCACCACTGCCAGAAAGATATTGCCCGTTGCGTTGATGACAATCGCGGACACAACGCCTGCGAGCGCGAGCGTGCTACCAATCGAAAGGTCAAAGTCTCCCGCCGCGAGACAGAGCATCATGGTACAGGCGACCATCCCGATGGTGGAGATACTCATCAGGAGCGCCGTGATGTTGTTGGTACTCGCAAAGTGGGGGACAAAAATCGCACAGAGGAGGATCATGATCACGCAGACCAGTCCCATTCCTCCCTTTTCTAGCAAACGCTTCATTGTGAATCCTCTGCCGACGGGAGCGCCGCCGCCAAATATCGCTCAGGAGTCGCTTCCGATCGCGAAAACTCAGCCGAAATCCGATTGTTCCGCATCACATAGACGCGGTCACACGTTCCAAGAACTTCCGGGAGCTCACTTGAGACCATTAATATGCCGATTCCATCGGCAGCCAAGCGGTACAAAATGTCATAAATCTCACGCTTCGCTCCGACATCGATGCCGCGTGTTGGCTCATCCAACAACATCACCTTAATGTCTTCGCTCAGCCAGCGGCCAAGAATCGCCTTTTGCTGATTTCCGCCGGAGAGGTTACGGATTTCCTGCGTCAGGGATGGCGTCTTGACACGCATCGCAGCAACCTGCTTCTCGGCATTCGCCTTTTCTTTGGCATCGTTTATCCAGATTCCACCAAGGCCTGCGTAGACCCGGCGGATACTCAGGTTGATGTTTTCCGCGACGGAGCCCATCGGGATAATGCCTTCATGCTTGCGGTCTTCTGGGCAGAGGACGATGCCATTTTGGATGCATTTGCGCGGATGCGCGTAAATGCGATGCAGGAGTTCGCTGCGACCGGCACCAACAAGGCCGAACAAGCCGACAATCTCGCCCGCGCGAACCGTGACGCCTTCATGCTCGAGGAGGACATTACCGGCCGTGCGCGGTGTGTAGCCATAAATGTCTGTGATGTCCCGGCCGACCATGTCTTTCACGAGCTGGTCGATCGTGACATTTTCAAGAGATGAATACGTAACGACATGCTGGCCATCCCGGAAGACAGTTGCACCATCACAGATGCGTTTGATTTCATCCATGCGGTGGCTGACATAGAGGACGACCTTGCCGGCGGCGCGCAGCTCGGCAATACGGTCAAACAAAGTGTCGGCTTCACGCGCAGAGAGGGAGCTGGTTGGTTCATCGAACGCGACAACGCGTGCATCCCGAACCAACGCCTTTGCGATCTCAACCATTTGCCGCTGCGCGAGCGAGAGGTCACCGAGGCGCGTTTCTGGACGAACATCCAGCTTGATGCGCGCAAGGGCTGCCTTTGTGTCCGATGCCAGCTTTGCTTTGTCAACAATCCCAGACTTCGATGGAAGTGCACCAAGAAAGAGGTTTTCGGCTACAGAGAGCTCATCAACAAGATGAAGCTCTTGATAAATAACGCCAATGCCTGATTTCAGAGCATCCGCTGGTGATTGTGGAGCGTGTGGTTTGCCATCGATTGTGATGACGCCAGTTGTGGCGGCATGGACACCGGCAAGAATCTTAAGTAGGGTTGACTTACCGGCGCCGTTTTCGCCACAGAGTGCATGTACCGTCCCTGCAGGCACATCAAAGGTGATGTTTTGAAGTGCCTGCACGCCTGGGAACGATTTGCTGATGTCCTGAATGGACAGTCCGCTGGAAATAGGCATTGCTTACGGGGTTAAGCCTTCGGCCTTGAGCGCCTCAACAAAGTTTTTACGGTCGATGAGAGTGCCCTTGGTATAGGTTTCCGCAGCTGGTGCGGTTCCTTCCTTGATCCACTTGTACATCGCTTCGGCTGTTCCAAAACCATGCGTCTTCGGGCTTAGCAGAATGGATGCATAGAAGCCGGTCGGGGTTGCCTTCTTGAGGTCATCCTTGCCGGATGTTCCGTTTATGCCGATACCGATGACATCCGTTGCGGCGATGTTACGCTGCTCGGATGCGCGGACAAAGCCCAAGACGCCATCATCGTTGCTGGAGAACGCCACCCAGTGCTTGATGTTTGGGTGTTGTGTCAGGACGATGTTTGCAGCATCGACAGCGGTATTGATGTCGTTAGGTGCTTTCCAAGGCGTGCGGTAGATGTTGGCTTTGTTGAACCCGGATGCTTCGAGTGCTCCCGCTGCGCCATCTGTGCGCAGGCGGCAGGTTTCGATTTCATCCACGGTCAGCACGGCTGCGCCGGTTTCGGCTGCATTCCAGCCACGTGTCTTGATTTCAGCCGCGATGGCTTCGCCAACGGACTTGCCGATTTCCGATGCCGAGATGCCCAGGTGTGGGACTTTGTCGAGAGGCTTGCCGCCTGCATCGACCAAGCGGTCATCGACGGACATCAGCTTCAGGTTCTTTTCCTCACACTTTGCGACGATTGATGGCCCGAGTTTTGTGTCAGGAGCGCAGACAATCACGCCTTGTGCTCCTTGAGCCGCGAGGTTGTCCAGAGCGGACATCAGCTGGTCGGCATCCGTTGCAGGGAGCT
This sequence comes from uncultured Armatimonadota bacterium, assembly GCA_903881535.1. GTDB lineage: Bacteria > Armatimonadota > Armatimonadia > Armatimonadales > Armatimonadaceae > CAIRTT01. The sequence goes on along the minus strand of CAIRTT010000614.1, from coordinate 341 downwards.
TTACAAGGGTAAAACCGTACTTTTTTGCCGCTTCATCGGCGAACTGCCACTCGGATTGGAACCATGGCTCGGTCGCTGATTTGACGATAAAGCCTATTTTGACATCCGATGCGCCGGCTGCTGAGCCAGCACCGGAGCCTCCGTTGTTGCATCCAGCTGCAATAATCAACGGGAGGGCAGCAAGGGAAGCAAGTATGGTGCGACGCGTGACTGTCAACCCTGACAACATAGGTCGTGGCATGGGATAGGTTCCTAACGATGAGAATTTGCATAGATTGTAGCGTCAAGAGACGTACACTTCACACTATATAGGTGTATGTGCTACCTCCGCGGTATAGTTT
>CAIRTT010000613.1 GCA_903881535.1 uncultured Armatimonadota bacterium | reverse complement strand
CGGCAGCGCCTTCAGTATGTTCTGATTATATTTGCTGTTTACATTCTGGCATTGCATGTGCCTGCGGCTGGGATCAATCATGATGCAATGGATCGGCTGTTACAGTCGGGTCTTTTAAACGCATTGGATGTGTTTTCCGGCGGCGCCCTGAAGAAGTTCTCGATTATTGGACTTTCGATTACTCCGTATATCAACGCATCTATTTTTATGCAGTTGATGACGGTAGCGATACCACAGCTCAAGGCCCTTCAAAAGGAAGGTGAGAGTGGCCGTAAGGTCATCAGCCGCTACACTCGATATGCGTCTGTTGCACTTGCAGTGATACAGGGTGTCGGTCTATGTAATGTTCTTGTTTCAAATGGAGCGTTGCAACCTGGGATCATTTCCATTGCCACAACGGTAACTGCTTTGACTGCTGGAACGATGTTTTTGCTCTGGCTGGGTGAGCAGATCACAGAGCGCGGTATTGGAAACGGCATCAGCCAGATTATCTTTGTAGGAATTATGGTTTCTATTCCTGCGCAGGTAATGAAGACTGCGGTCGCGGTTCGTGAGGGTGCGGTACCAGTCATCGGAGTTATTGCGATTGTTGCGCTGTTCTTGGCATCCATTGTCGGCATCATTTACATGACGCAGGGTGTTCGGCGAATTCCTGTTCAACATATGCGTAAAGTCGTTGGAAAGCAGATGACAAGTGGAGGCTCATCGTTTTTACCACTGAAGGTAAATACGGCCGGGGTTATACCTGTTATCTTTGCTATGTCTCTTCAGCTCTTTCCACAGACGCTTGCTCAGTTCTTCCCCGGCGGAACTCCAGTAGGCGATATTCTGAAAAGCGCAACGGAGTGGCTAACGCCAGGTTATCGTGACCCGCGGTTTGGATTCCTTCCGGGAGTCCTTGCATCGCTGCTGTTCACCGTTCTGGTGCTCTTCTTTACATACTTCTACACGGCGATTCAGTACGACACGTCGGACATCGCAGACAACCTAAAGAAGTATGGTTCTTTCATTCCTGGGTATCGTCCTGGTAAACCGACGGCCGAGTATCTTGACAAAGTCCTGACACGTGTGACATTGGCAGGAGCTATATTTCTAGCAGGTGTTTCACTGATTCAGTACTGGGCACCAGTTATGACAGGTGTTCCGACGTTCTCGTACGTAGGTGGAACATCACTGTTGATTGTCGTTGGTGTTGTCATGGAAACGATGCAGGCTATGGAAGCCCAAGTCGCGATGAAGGGCTACGATGGCTTTATTAAGCGTCGTGGTGATGACAGCGACAACATGCTACGGGGCCGTGCCCGGTAATCTGGCGTGTTGTTGGTGATGATGGGCCCTCCGGGCTCTGGTAAAGGCACACAGAGTGCTCGGATCGCCGAGCACTTTCGTGTGCCGCATTTGTCTACAGGGGCATTGTTCCGCGCGGCGCTTGAGAATGACCCGGAATCGGATATCGCGAAGGCTGCAGCTGTAATCACAAACGGTGGCCTCGTAGATGATTCGGTTGTCATGGAAGTCGTTGCTTCTGTCCTTGAACAGTACGAATTTAATGTCGTGCTCGATGGATTTCCTAGAACGACACATCAAGCAGATTTATTTGACCGATGGTTATTGTTGGTCGGCAGGCAAATTGACAAAGTGGTTTTTTTGCATGTTCCCAATGATGAACTGGTAGAGCGTCTTGGTGCTCGTCGGACGTGTAAGGCATGTGGTTTCATCGCAAGTCTTCGACTCGAAGATGCTGACACAGGTATTCCTTGCCCGCGCTGCGGGGAGGATTTGTATCGTCGTGAGGATGATCGGCCTACAGCGATCAGCCGTCGACTAGCGATTTACGAAAACTTGACAGCACCTTTGCTGGCAAAGTACATCAAGAGTGGGCAGCTGACATCTATAGATGGTACGCAATCTCCCGATGGTGTCTTCAAGAACATTTGCGATTCCATCACTAATCAGATATAACTGGAACTTGTGTGTGTCCCTGCGTATTCGCGTAGGGTATTAGTGTGCGTCTATCTATCGGCACACACGTAGATGGAACGGAGAACTGCTTAGAATATGGCTGGTAAACCAGGCGGATATCGCCCATCATCAGGTCGCCCAGGCGGCGGACAACGGAGCGGAGGCTCTCGTCCCGCACAGGGGCGGGTTGGCGGCGGACGGCCATCACCGGCGCGCAAAGTCGACGACGAGCAGCCTGAAAAGGAATCTGGAATTGAGGTACAGGGTGTTGTGGTGGAGAATCTGCCTAACACGATGTTCAAGATTCGTCTTGACAGTGGCCATGAGCTGCTGGCTCACATTTCCGGGAAGATCCGTATGCATTACATCAAGATCCTCCCTGGAGACCGAGTTTTGGTGGAGTTGACGCCTTACGACTTGACGCGTGGGCGGATTCTATATCGATACCGGTAGGGGTCGGAGAAGGGGAATGCAATGAAAGTCCGAGCTTCTGTGAAGAAGATTTGCGACAAGTGCAAGGTTATTAAGCGTGAGGGCGTAGTTCGCGTCATCTGCCAAAACCCAAAGCACAAGCAACGCCAAGGTTAACTTGGTTATCTAGGAGAAATTATAGTGGCCCGTATTGCTGGCGTGGATCTCCCACGCGATAAGAGCATCGAGTACGCACTTCCTGATATTTTTGGTGTAGGCCTTTCCGGCGCACGAAAGATTCTGGAGCAGGTCGGTATCGACCCGCGTACTAAAGTTGCAGAGATATCTGAGTCGGATGTTTCCAAGCTCCGCGAGGTGATTGAGAAGGAATGGCGTGTTGAGGGTGACCTTCGCCGCCAGATTCAGATGAACATCCGCCGCCTACAGGAAATCCAATGTACACGTGGCATTCGCCACCGTCGTGGTCTTCCGGTGCGTGGGCAGCGTACATCTACCAACGCGCGTACCCGTAAGGGACCAAAGCGCACCGTTGGTGCGAAGAAGAAGAAGAAGTAAGGCTGAATCATGGCACGAAAATCTACATCTGGTAACAGAGGCAAATCCAAGGCGAAGAAGAATATCGCTGTTGGAATCGCGCACATTCAGAGCACCTTCAATAACACCATTGTTACCTTGACTGACACCAAGGGTGATGCCATTTCATGGGCATCGGCCGGACAGGTTGGCTTCAAGGGCTCCCGTAAGGGTACGCCGTTTGCGGCACAGCTCGCTGCTGAGCAGGCTGCACGTAAGGCGCAAGAGCATGGTTTGAAGCGTGTTGAGGTTAATGTCAAGGGTCCTGGAAGCGGTCGTGAGACTGCAGTGCGAGCACTCGCCCAGGTTGGCCTTGAGATCACGGTGATTCGTGATGTAACGCCATTGCCTCATAATGGATGTCGTCCACCTAAGCGTCGTCGCGTCTGACGATGCACTCGTAAACTCCCACTGCTGGGCAGTGATGGAGGAGGAAGAGATTTATGTCTAAATCTAAAAATGCGGTCAGCGGGGATGCCCGTTGCCGACAATGTCGACGGGCTGGCGAGAAGCTCTACATCAAGGGGGCTCGCTGCTATTCGAAGAAGTGCGCTATTGAGCGCCGCAACTATGCTCCGGGTTGGCAGGGCAATACGGGCCGTCCAGCCAAGATCACGGATTATGGTAGCCAGCTTCGTGAAAAGCAGAAGATGCGTCAGGTCTACCGTGTATTGGAAGGTCCATTCCGTGCGTACGTCGCAGAAGCGACACGCCGACGTGGCATCACCGGTGAAAACCTCCTGCAGCTTCTCGAGCTCCGTCTTGACAATGCAGTTTTCCGTCTAGGCTTTGCCACATCCCGTGCGCAAGCTAGGCAGTTCGTCAACCATGGTCACTTCCTTGTGAATGGCCGTACGGTTGATATTCCATCGATTCAACTTCGTCCAGGTGATGTCGTTACTTTGGCTGAGTCTGCACGCCGTAACCCGCTGATTCAGGATGCGCTTGCATCCGGAGCCGGTCGTGTGCCGTCGTGGTTGTCACTCGATGTCAACCAGTTCTCGGGCAAGGTGATTACCGCACCGCGCCGTGATGAGGTTGATACGACGGTCAAGGAACAGATCATTATCGAGTTCTACTCACGTTAATGCGTTGCACGACTGCATAAGTGGTCAAAGGAGAAAGAATGGTTCATTCCGATTCTAGAGAGCCAGAAATCAGCGTCCTTGAGACAGAGGGAAACTACGGCAAGTTCGTGGTCGAGCCTCTTGAACCTGGTTACGGTCCCACCCTTGGTAACTCGTTGCGACGTGTTCTGCTTTCGTCGGTGGAAGGTGCTGCTGTCACATCCGTTAAAATCGAAGGTGTACAGCATGAGTTCCAATCGATAGCGGGTCTCAAGGAAGATGCGACTGAGCTCTTCTTGAACCTCAAGGAATTGTGTGTCAAGGTCCATGATGATGCCATTGAACGTGGCGAGGACGTGTGGACTCTGCGCATAGACGCGAAGGGTGTTGGCGTTATCAGTGGAGCGGATGTTATCTGCCCTACGGATGTTGAGATTGCCAATCCGGATGTCTATCTGGCGCGCATTTCTGATGAAGCGGCGAGTTTGTATGTTGAGTTGACGATTCGTACCGGGCGTGGCTATGTCATGCCGGATACATCGCGTCG
>CAIRTT010000612.1 GCA_903881535.1 uncultured Armatimonadota bacterium | reverse complement strand
GCGCTCACTGCGTGCCATGTACGCTGATCGCCTTCCGCCGGCACATAGCCCTTGCCCTTGGTCGTGTTGACATGCAAGAGGACTGGACCCTTCAGGCGCTTGACTTCCTCGAAGACTTCCGTCAGGAAACCGATATCGTGGCCATCGAGTGGGCCGATGTATTGAAAACCAAGCTCCTCGAAGAAGAGTCCTGTGTTGGCAGGGGCAACCAGATGCGTCGCCGCATGGCGGGCGCCACTTGCGGCCTTGTAGAGCAAGCCTTCCTTCGGAATGGACGATTTAAAAGCCGACTGAGCCTTTTGAAACTGTGGATTTAGGCGAAGCTTTGCGAGCATCGTCGCAAGTGCGCCGACATTTTCAGCGATGCTCATGTTGTTGTCATTGAGCACCACAACCATGTCCGTTTTCTGGTCGCCAATGTTGAGCATTGCTTCCAGTGCCATCCCGCCTGTCAGCGAGCCATCCCCGATAACGGCGAGCACATGCTCTTTCGTGCCGCGGAGGTCACGGGCCTTCGCAAAGCCAAGCGCAGCTGAAAGCGATGTAGACGCATGACCTGCACCAAAGAGGTCATACTTGCTCTCATCACGACGCAGATACCCGCTGATGCCACCGTATTGCTTGATGGATGACAGCTGCTTCCAGCGCCCGGTCAGCATTTTGTGGGGGTAGCACTGATGGCCAACATCCCAAATAATCTTATCTTCAGGAATTCCATACGCGTGATACATCGCGATGGTGAGCTCAATCACGCCAAGATTTGGTGCAAAGTGCCCGCCGACTTTTGCAATCGTTCTGACCAGACCATCACGGACTTCATCTGCAAGACGGTTGAGTGTCGGCACATCCATCGAACGGAGGCTTTCAGGCCCACTCAGGTTGTCAAGCAATGGGTATTCATTCTGCATAGGAAATCCTTACTTTGTCTGGCAAAGTCACGACACATCTACAACTAACCACAACGTGTCGTATATGTCAAAACGCTGGTCGTTGGTGAAAGGTTCCGCTATTCTGGCTCAGCAGTGCCTTCGAGCACTAACCCGCGCGTCGCTGGGAAGCGCAAGTACCAGAGCACTAGGCAATCGTGGAGATGCTTTGCATACTTGTAATGTGCGCCGGTTCCAGTGCGAAGCTCGCCTTCGTAGATAAACTTGTCCGCCGTGGTCGTATGCTCAAAATAATACTGGGAGCCAAGCAGACTTTTGTAGATGTCCGCAGGGTTTCCCGCTGCGATTCCTTGGCGCGCATCAAGTGTCATCTGACGTCCGCGTTGTGCCCAAGCCTCAAGCGGCGATGCATCAACACCTGCAGGAACCTCGTCGAGCGCACAATAAAAGCCTAATGGCAACATCGGGCAGTACTTATTTCCGGTCCGATGCCGGTTCAAATCGCGAAGCTCTGCCATTGTGACGGCTTCCCAGCCAAACCGCACCGATGTCCGCCGAAGGGCATCCCCAACAAACCCGTAACGGTTGTCATGGAAGGCAAACGCAGCCGTCATCGATGCATCTGAGACACCAGTTGGTACATTGATATCGACAAATGCCGTGTCGCGTGCTTCTCCGAATCCACTGGCAAGGTCATTTGGGATAACCGCTGCCCGATGGGACACTTCGATATGGTTTGCATGGATGCCTGCTGCGATGCCATCCACCAAGCGGGCATGCCGGATGAGGCGCGGGGTGACGAGTGCTAGCTCGTCACGCATAACTTCCGCAACACGTTCGGCTTCAGTAAGCCCGGATGCAAGTAGTTGCTGAATAAGACCAACCCAGCCCCTGGCACTCATCACCAACATCATGTTCGTTTGCGCAGTTACTGGCAGAAAGTAACGTGCGCGGTCAAAGGCATAATTGCGACGAATTCGGGCGGCAGCTTTTACGGGTGTACCTTGTGGGATGCGGACCAGCGCTGGAAACTGCTCAGCGATTCCTTCCCAATACGCAAGTGCCTGGTTGTAAATGTCCATCGCATCGGATGCATGACTGCTATCCGTTACGCCAGTCACATCCGCGTCAAGGAGTGTGTCATTTGCGATCCGAATGTAGCGCGTGGATGACTCCTGACCGCCAGCTGTCGGAACCAAGCTCCAAATGTGATAGGCAAGCCACATGCTGATGCCATCGATAAACATCGCAACAGGAGCCATATCAGCAATCGATGCGTGGCCATAATCAACAAACTTGAAGATACGGTCAACGGCTGCATCCATATCCGTTGGATCAATCTTGGACAGGATGACATCAAGACCATCTATGGACCGGGAATAGCGTGCTCCCGTCGCGGACAGGAGCTCAGGGGTGAGCTCCGGGCGTCCCGCAGCTCTGGCATCCGGCGTGGATGTCAATGCAACGTGTGTGACCCGGAGCGGCGTGCTCATGCGGTCTCCCCCTCAGGGGCAGGGGCTGTTACAGCGGCTTCAGGAGTGGCGGCTCTAGGTGGCCGTGGATCTTGACCTTTTTCTTTGTACTTACATTCCTTGGTCGCGCATTGGATTCCCGTATAGCGCCCGCGGAAGTAAGCATGGTGCAGGACGCCATTACAATCTGGGCATTGCCGGTCACTGAGTGGAAGGCCGGAGAGGGTGCACTTACACGCTGGGTAAGTCCCACATC
>CAIRTT010000611.1 GCA_903881535.1 uncultured Armatimonadota bacterium | reverse complement strand
CAGCGGGCATCCACAACGCCCTGCTTCGGGTCATCATGCATCCGCGTCGTGCCCATCGGATGGTGCAAGCTCGCATACATGACTTGCGGAGCGCCCTGGTTCAGCTCTAAATCTAGCTCACCAATGCCCGCCTTCGCAAAGCCATCCTTGTAGGCATGTAATGCACCCGAAACCCCCTGGATATCCGTCTCGGTAAGGCGCCAATGCTGGCGGACACGGGGCATCCCCAGCGCATCCACTCCTGTGCCCAGCGTAATCCGGTTCTCGCGGTCGGGGACCTGCTCCGTAAGGTGCAGCACTTCCATCGCCGGGAACTGCGTGAGGTCGCTCTCATTTACCGACCAGCCACCACTATCGAGGTGATACGCGGCATCACGTGCATACATCCCGTAATTCTTCCGCCAGCGGTAGTACAGGATGTCCACGATGCCCAGCGCCGCCACGGCTGCCTGCCGAATCTGCGCTGGGCCAATCTTCCGAGCCCTCAGAGCACGGAGAAGGCCAACGCTAGCTCCCACAGCCGGCGAATTGTGGCGTGGACCACGCGGAAAGCGCTTGCGAAGCGGGTTGACACTCTCGCCTGCACGTCTTGGGAAGATTGCCGCACAGGTGTTTAGCAGCTTCTTCTCGCGCAGCATCGCCTCGGTCAAGACAGGCTTTGCGGTTATTAAAGCGCCATCTACCCGGCGTGTGTCATAAAACATCAGCTTAGCCAGCGTTTCCGGACTTGCGAGGTGTAGAAGGCCGCTTCTCACTGCCTGATGGTCCATCAGAAAGCGCCCGACAAGGTCATTTTGGTTACCGAGACCTGCCGGGTTCCCCTGCCGGCTGCAGAGAAGGAGGCGTGTTGCCTCAATGGTCCCGCTCGCAACAATAACGATTTTGGGTCTGATATGAAACTCTGTTCCTGCAAAGGTTTTGATGCATATGTCGGTGACAGCGGTGCAGCCCGGACCGGTCAGAAGCTCCGTAACCGTGGCCTCGGTGATCAATGTAATGTTTGGTGCGACCGTAAGCCTTTCTTTTGCAGCTGCGAGGAAGGTTCGGCTCGGTCCAAAGTGGAAAATCCGCGTTTCCATGCCGGTGTTTTCGAGTGGATAGGGATTGCAACCAGGAGTTGACCAGTTTTCTGGAGCGTAATTACACGGTCCTCCTCCAGCGAACGCATGTGCGCGCACATAGTAGGGATCGAGTTGAGACTTCGTGATGGGCCAGCCGCTGTGCGGCACCCAGTCCCGCTTCTCAAAGTCAATCGGGTCGAGCGTGGTGTAGCGGACACCTGTTTCGGTATCCGTGTAGCGAATACCCCAGCTGTTGCTTGTCCCACCGAAGCGTCGGATATGCGTTTGAATGGCACTCGGATACGATACATCTCCAGTTGGCAGCTGGTCATCGAGGTTTAAGAGCTGATATTGATCGAAATTCCATGCATCCCCGCCATGGCCGAATGCCGCGCTCGTTTCATCCCGCATTCCAGCTGTCTCTGCTGGAAACGCACCGGATTCTACAAGCATCACTTGATGTGGACCACCCGCCAGCTCAGCAGCTATGGCAAGGCCGGCCGGACCAGCGCCGATTATGCAGACATCCGTTTGTAAAATCGTGCCACTCGGAATGGCTGGGCCTTTGTCGTTCATAGTGGTTAATATTTAAGCGACTTACAAATTCCATGCCAAGGATGATGAGGCAGGTAATTTAGACGGCTAAATCGGGGAAAAACCAGCAATTTTGCGGTGTTATCTAACATCGACAATCCTTAATATTGTCGAAGTAATCGCGATTGCACATCTTCCAATGTCCACACACATCCCACGTATAAGCATTGTCATCCCGACTTACAACCGACCTGTTGAGGTTCGAAAGGCTGTCTGCGCGATTCAGGCGCAAAGCGTGACCGACTGGGAAGTGATTCTCGTCAATAACGGCAGCACGGATTGTACGCAGGAGGTGCTAGATACGCTGGCATCCGGTGATGCCCGTATCCGTGTTGAGTCTATTTCACGCACACGCGCTGCACCAGCGCGCAACCACGGCATTCGCTGTACAAACCCTGCGAGTGAGTTTGTGATGCTCCATGATGACGATGACTGGTTGTTTCCCGGAGCACTCGATCGGCTATTGAAACGCGCAGATGAGCGGCCGGATGCCGTCCTTATGTATGGAATGCCGCTGAACTGTGATGATAGTGGCGCATCCGATGAGACCCTTGAGACTGCATTCGCGGCGCGTCGTTTGGCGATTAGCGAGCAGGGAAAAGTGTTCTGGATGGCACCGGATGCGGATGACACCTTTGGAAATGTCGCTATTTGGAGTCCAATCGCAACGTTTGCGCAGGTCCTAATACGCCGGAGTGCACTTGAGAGCAATGGGCTGCTGATTGACAACTTTGGGATTGCGGATGACTGGGACTTTTGGCTACGTATGTCCTTGCTTGGTCCATTCGCGCGCGTCAACGAGCTTGTGCTATACCGTCGGTTTATTGCATCGAATACGAGTAACAACCACGCTTTAATGGCGCCATCCGTGATGTCAATCCGCCATTCGCTGAAGTTTGGGCGTGACCTGACGTTTGCGCAGCGACGGATCGCAGCGATTGCGAATGCAGTTTCTCCGTATCTGTTCCTCATGTGGGCTCAGCGGGCCATGGCAAATGGCGATATTCGCAGGGGTGTTCACCTTGCCGTAGTGTGTGTCAAAGAGGTGCTCAAGGCGCAAGTTACTTGGCGTGTTCTTGACCGAGATCGATCTTTCGTGGAGCGGTACGCAAACTCGGTGGATGCAAGTGACACCGGCTTTGCCGTGCATTAACGCAGCGACTCCGTTTACTTTATTCCGAGCATTGGGGGCTTTTCCGGAATCATGTAGGCTGTTGTCGCATCCGGGACAGCCGGCATCGGGCCAGTATAGAGTGCGCAAACGCGAACCACCCTGCGCAGTGCACGGATGGTTTGCATGAGCGCCTCTCGGACATTTTTATGCCGAAGATTCTTGGCCGCGCTACGCAAGAAAAGGATACAGCTGGCAAAGTAGCCGATCTTGGCAATGCGTTGCTGAGCGGGTGTCATGGTCCCGTCGGCCCGCAGTCGCTGGCGAATGGCGCGCTCAGAGACAGCCCTCAGTGCTTTGTTTCCGCTGAGATTCGTCCCGTTCGTGCGCTTGTAGAGCGTGAACTCAAAGAGGCGGACGAAGTGATTTGTACGCGTGATATCGAGCCACATATTCCAGTCATCACTGATGCCGTATGCCTGCACAAAGCCACAGGAGCTAAGCAAAACATCGCGTCGGATCAGCACCTGCCCCATGGTTGCAATCCAGCACCAAACGACCATTGTTCCAAACGTGTCCGGGGCATCCTCAGGAAGATCTACAATCTTGCCGGTATCACTCACGCCAACACGCCGCGAACCGTAGCATTTCGAAAGTATCTCATCGGAGTTACCGTTGTCATCGCAGCGCAGCGGCATCCCGTAAACGCCAGCCGCATCCGGGTTTGCCTTCGCAAGCGTCCACAGCTTTGTCAATGCACCTGGGAAAAGCCAGTCGTCGTCATCGTGGACCACAACATAGCCCGCCTCCGGGTGGGTGGCCCAGATTCCCGTCATTCGCGCAACGGCGACCTGCGAACGCTTGAGTGGAATCACGGTCATGCGTGGCTCTTCTGCGGCGACACCCATTAGCATTTCAAGGGAATTGTCTGTACAGCCATTGTCGACAACAATCAGTTCCCAGTCTTGAAAGTCCTGTGAACGAATCGCATCGATTGCCTGACGGGTCTCGGCGAGGCGGTTGTAACACGAAATCACGATGCTAATCTTGGGAGGCATAGACACCGGTATTGCACAACCCATGCCACGCAACTTAGCCATGAGAAGTCATGGTATTTCCCATTCAAGGTTGCACATGCACCTATTTTTCGTCTTTTCGCCGCATGAGGCTAAAACCCAGTAATTCAGACAGTTAACCTATATTCAGGAGTGCCTGTTTCATCGTATTATTCCAGTTGATCGTGGTGTCAACTTGATGACGGAGACAGGTGCGCAATGAAAGCAGTGATTCTAGCTGGTGGTCTTGGGACGCGGCTAAGTGAAGAAACCAGTGTAAAGCCAAAGCCGATGGTAGAGATCGGAGGTCGCCCGATTTTGTGGCACATCCTCAAGATGTATTCTGCGCACGGTATTAACGACTTCATTATTTGCTGCGGCTACAAAGGCTACATCATCAAGGAATACTTCGCGAACTACTTTCTCCACAACTCGGATATCACCTTTGACTTGCGCTTCAACCAAATGATTATTCATACGGCAAGCGCTGAGCCGTGGAGAATTACGCTCGTCGATACCGGAGAGTCATCGATGACCGGTGGGCGCCTCCGCCGCGTCCGGGACTACGTCGGGACTGACACGTTTTGCTTCACCTACGGGGATGGTGTTGGTGATGTAAATATTACTGAGCTCGTTGCTTTCCACAAAGCGCAGGGCACAGCCGCAACCCTGACTGCCGTTCAGCCTGCCGGACGCTTTGGAGCCCTTGGCCTCGCTGGTGGTCAGAACTTGATCACAAGCTTCCAGGAAAAACCCGATGGCGATGGCTCTTATGTGAACGGCGGCTTCTTCGTCCTCGAGCCAAGCGTCATCGATCTCATTGAGGAAGACTCCACGGTCTGGGAACAAGGCCCACTACGCCAGCTCGCCGCATCCGGGCGCCTCTCCGCCTACCGCCACGATGGCTTCTGGCAGCCCATGGACACCCTCGCCGATAAACAAAAACTCGAACAGCTCTGGGCCAGCGGCAACGCACCGTGGAAGGTCTGGTAAGTTTCTGTGACCTTTGTCGAAACATCATTGCCCGGCGCGATGATTGTCGAAATGGAAAAGCGCTCCGATGAACGTGGTTTCTTCGCACGCGCATTCTGCGCTCGTGAAATGGCTGCCATCGGCCTAAACCCGGATGCCATCCAAATCAACGTCTCCTACAACAAAGACAAAGGGACCCTCCGCGGGATGCATTATCAGGTTGCACCCGCGACCGAAACCAAGCTGGTCCGCTGCACGCGTGGCGCCATATTGGATGTCATCATCGACATGCGCCCTGACTCGCCGACGTACTGCCAGCACATCAAAGTTGAGCTAACCGCCGACAACCACCGTGCTCTGTATGTGCCCGGGATGTTTGCGCATGGCTACATCACCCTCACGGATGACGCCGAAATCTGCTATGTGGTCAGCGAATACTACACACCTGGCTGCGAGCGCGGAGCGCGGTGGGATGACCCGGCATTTGGTATCGAGTGGCCGCTGGAACCCATCGGGATGTCGGGAAAAGATGCACTTTGGCCTCTCATGTCCGAGCGAAGCGCAGAGGAAACACAATGACACCCGGCTTCTGGAAGGGAAAGCGCGTCGTTATCACGGGGCACACCGGCTTCAAAGGCAGCTGGCTTACGCTCTGGCTGTCGCAGCTCGGCGCAAATGTCACCGGAATCGCGCTCGAACCATCCACAACACCAAGCATCTTCAATGAAGCCAACATTGCTGAATGCTGTGATCACCACGTCTGCGACATCCGGGATGCCGAACGCACCGCCAGCCTGATCAAAGCCGCAAACCCGGAGATCATCTTCCACCTCGCTGCGCAGCCACTCGTCCGCCTGAGCTACCGCGAACCATTGGAGACATTTGCATCCAATATCATGGGCACCGCAAATGTCCTGAATGCGCTTCGGGAATGTCCGGACTGCCGCACCGCCATCATGATTACCACCGACAAGGTCTACCATAACCGCGAGTGGGCTTGGCCCTACCGCGAGGATGACACACTTGGCGGGCACGACCCCTACAGCGCGAGCAAAGCCGCGTGCGAGATCGTGATCAACTCGTTCCGTCAGTCGTTCCTAAACGATGTCGGCGTTGCCGTCGCAAGCGTCCGTGCGGGAAATGTTATCGGCGGCGGCGACTGGTCGGAAGACCGCCTGATCCCCGATGCCGTTCGCGCCTGGACATCCGGGCAAACCCTGTCCATCAGGAGACCGGATTCTGTGCGTCCGTGGCAGCACGTCCTCGAACCGCTGCGTGGCTACATTGAATTGGCGGAGAAGCTGCACGAAACGCCATCCCTAGCCGGCGCCTACAACTTCGGCCCGCGTACCCACATGGCAGCCACGGTCCGGGATGTGATCAACATCGCGCAGAGTGCGTTTGGCTCTGGGGATGTTGCATTTGGCACAGAGGTCAGCGGACCGCATGAAGCCGGGTTGTTGATGTTGGATGTGTCGAAGGCAAAGCAGGTTTTGGGGATTGATCCCTGCCTTGCGCTTGAAGATGCGGTTGCGACGACGATGCACTGGTACCGCGACCACCATGCTGGAGCATCCGCGCGGGAGCTCTGTGTGAAGGATATTAGTGCATATACGGTCGCCGCGGGCATCGGGGATGCACCTTGATTATCGTCGACACTGCCCTTGCGCAGCGAGCGGCGGAAGGACGGCCCGTCCGCGTCGGGATGATTGGTGCCGGCTTTATGGCCTGGGGCATCAGCAATCAGATTTGCAACTACATTCCGGGGATGACGCTTGCCGCCGTCTCGAACCGCACACTTTCCGGGGCCGAAAAGGCCTACGCCGAAGCGGGCATCACGACAACGCAGCATGTAACATCGGCTGCTGAGCTGGATATCGCCATCGATGCCGGTGTTCCGTGTGTAACATCCGATCCGCATGTGCTCTGCGCCGCGAAGAACATCGATGTCCTGATCGAAGTCACGGGCACGGTTGAGTTTGCGGCGGGTGTGCTTCTAAATGCTTTCGCGCACGGCAAGTCTGTTGTGATGATGAATGCCGAGCTGGATGCGACTATCGGACCGATTTTGAAGGTCTATGCGGACAAAGCCGGCGTGATTCTGTCTGGCTGCGATGGCGATCAACCGGGTGTTGAGATCAACCTCTGGCGCTACGTTAAGAGTATTGGGATGAAGCCTCTCGTCTGCGGCAACATCAAGGGACTGCAGGATGCCTACCGTAACCCGACCACCCAGGCGGGCTTTGCAAAGCAGTGGGGCCAGCAGGCACATATGGTGACCAGCTTTGCGGATGGCTCTAAAATATCTTTCGAACAGGCGATTGTTGCAAACCACACTGGCATGCAGGTTTCGCAGCGCGGCATGGAAGGGCGTGACTTCCGCGGGCATGTGGATGAGCTGACAAAGGTCTATGATGCCGCTGCGCTCCTCGAAATGGGCGGGATGGTCGACTACGTCGTCGGTGCGCAGCCAGGCCCGGGCGTTTATGTGATCGGTTACTGTGATGACCCTCGGCAGCAGCATTACTTCCGTTATTACAAAATGGGGGATGGCCCGCTCTACAGCTTTTACACGCCGTATCACCTCTGCCATGTGGAAGTCCCTCTGTCGGCGGCGCGTGTTGCGCTCTTCCGGGATGCGGTCATCGCGCCGCGGGGTGCGCCAGTCGTGGATGTCATCACGCTTGCAAAGACCGACCTCAAGGCTGGTCAGACCTTGGATGGCATCGGGTGGTACATGACTTATGGGCAGTGTGAAAACTCAAATGTCGTGGGTGAGCAGAACCTCCTCCCGATGGGCCTTGCGGAGGGTTGTGTCCTAAAGCGGGATGTGAGCCGTGATCATCCGCTAACCTACGATGATGTTATTCTCCCGGAGGGGCGGCTCTGTGACCGTTTGCGAGCTGAGCAAAACGCACACTTCTCTTAGAAACGAACAAACCGCGAACTCCCGATCGCGGTTTATGTCTGTTGGACGACACTGTCCATGCCTGTGACTGATCTGCAGCATTGGAAATCAGCAACGGAGTCAGGATAGGGTAGGCAACGACCTGTCCGCCTATGCCATCCGGGTGATTTACATGGCATTGTCGACATAAAGGTGTAATACAAAGGGGGGATGTTTCCCACCGGAGAATCCCCAATGCCCGCAGTCGCACCCGTGTTTGAAACAGTCATAGACCCACTGGAGCCACAGGGTCTTTCACAAACGGATGCCGCAGCGCGCCTTGTAGCGGATGGTCCAAATTCCCTCCCGGCCACCGGGCAACGCGGGCTCTTGATGATGATCTTGAACATCATCCGCGAACCGATGCTGATGCTCCTCATCGCCTGCGGGATTGTCTACCTGATTTTGGGCGATCCTCAGGAAGCCGCATTGTTGCTTTGCGGCGTGGTCTTCATTTTTGGTATCACCGTCGTTCAGGAACAAAAAACTGAGCATGCATTGGATGCCCTTAAGGACCTCTCGAGTCCACGGACGCTGGTCATCCGTGGTGGACACCGCATTGTGTCACCGAGCCAGGTTGTGGTGCGTGGCGATGTCGTGGTTCTTGGGGAAGGTGACCGCATTCCAGCGGATGGCATCCTCTTTCGGGCGGGTAACCTCCAAGTGGATGAGTCTGTCCTGACCGGCGAGTCCCTTGCTGTTTCAAAGCGCGTGGCAAGCCCCGGTGATACGCACATGGCGCAACCTGGCGGAGACAATACACCCTATGTTTTTTCAGGAACGATGATCACGCGTGGGAGCGGACTGTTCACCGTCATCGAAACGGGTGGCGCAACCGCATTTGGCAAGATCGGCGCCGCCCTCTTCGACATCCAGCTGGAAGGAACCCGGCTTCAAGGCGAAGTCACAACCCTCGTGCGCCGCATCGCCATTTTTAGCCTGTTCACCTGTCTTGCCGTCACGGTTATTTATGGGCTCGAACACGGACGCTGGCTAAAAGGGATTCTGACTGGGCTAAGCCTTGCGATGGCGATGATTCCTGAGGAGTTTCCCGTTGTTCTTACCGTCTTTTTGGCGATTGGTGCCTGGAGGCTTAGTAAGGTGCGCGTACTTGCGCGGCGCATCCCAGTCATCGAGACGCTTGGCTCGGCAACTGTCCTTTGCGTTGACAAGACGGGCACGCTTACCGAAAACCGGATGAAGGTGATCGATGCGGTTCCTTACCAAACGCCAACCGCTAACTCAATCGATGCCGATGTGGTGAGCGTCATCCACGCTGCGGCCCTTGCGAGCACACCAAACCCCTTCGACCCTATGGAAAAGGCGATCTTCGCAGCGCTCAGCCCCGGAGACGTGTTGCCAGCTGCGACATCTATTGTGAAAATGTTTGCCATCTCCCCTGAACTTCCGGCCATGACCAATGTCTGGCAGGAAGAAACCGGTTTTCTGGCTGTGTGCAAAGGTGCTCCAGAGGCGGTTTTGACACTCTGTAACGCGACGCCAGCGCTGCGCGAACGTGTCCACACCGATGTCAGTTCACTCGCCGCCAAAGGCCTCCGCGTGCTTGGCGTGGCCCTGCGCCGCGCGTCAGCATCTACAGAGTGGTCTGAACAAGGTGATATTGGACTGACATTTATTGGTCTGATTGGGCTTGCGGACCCCATCCGCGCCGATGTTCCTCCGGCAATCGCCGAGTGCCACCGCGCGGGTATCCGGATCGTGATGATCACCGGGGACCATCCACAGACAGCCCTTGCCATCGCCGGCCAGGCTGGCATCCGGACCGAAGGCGGCGTCACGACCGGCGCGCAGCTTTCCGAGCTTTCTGATGAGGCACTTGGGAGCATTGTGCAGCAAACCGATGTCTACGCACGCATCACACCTGAGCAAAAGCTGCGCCTCGTCAAGGCACTGATTGCGCGCGGGGAAGTGGTTGGGATGACGGGGGATGGCGTGAACGATGCGCCGGCACTGAAAGCGGCGCACATTGGAATTGCGATGGGCGAGCGTGGCACAGAAGTCGCCCGTGAAGCCGCATCGTTGATACTCCTCGGTGATAAGTTTGCATCCATTGTGGATGCTGTCCGCACCGGCCGTCGCATTTACGACCATATCCAAAAGGCGATGGCGTATATTGTCGCCGTGCACATCCCAATCGCCGGGATGACGCTCATCCCCGCGATTATGGGCTGGCCGGAAGCGCTGCTGCCCGTCCACATTCTCTTTCTCGAGCTGGTCATTGACCCTGCGTGCACCATAGCGTTTGAGGCTGAGCCCGCATCGGATGACATCATGGAGCGCAAACCCCGCGACCCGAAAGCAAAAATGTTCACGGGTCGTATCTTTGGCGTGGCACTCATTCAGGGAGCGATTAGCTTGATCATGACCCTTTCGGTCTACATGACGGCGCTGCTTGGGTGGCGAAACGCGGGGGATGCTATCGCGCTTAGCTTTGCGACGCTGGTTCTGAGCAATATTTTGTTGATGTTCGCAAACCGGTCGTGGACGCAGACATTTTTCGCTACGCTTCGCCGGCCAAACCCATCCCTTTGGTGGATTAGCGCTGGGACGTTTGTAGGGCTTGGGGTTGTCCTCTATACACCGATGCTGCGGAAGCTGTTTCACTTTTCCCTGCTGCACCCAGTAGATTTAGGGCTCTGCCTGCTGGCGGCGACGATTCCAGCATTGCTGATGGAGGGAATTAAGTATTTCGCTCCGCAGTACCTACAGAGCGCTTAAAGAGCCGCTTTCCGATGTCTGTCGTGAGCTCTGTCTTATGCAAATGGCAACCATAAATCACAAATTGTTGGCCATCGGTGAGGGTGTACGTAATGTTCCCAAACTGTCCTTTTGCCTTGCGATCCCTGTTAGTCACAGGCTGCACGCCGGCAAACAGCGCGAGTGGAAATGTCATCGTTGTCCCACGCGTGGTGAGCTCAACCGTCGCATCCGTAACCGTGATCACATCACCGCGGTGGCGCCAGCACGGGATGAGCATCACAACCGCCATTAACAGCGGAGCCGATGACATCACCAGCATCCCGAGAACCACCATTGCCACGGCCGCGATGTCCATCATTTGCATTTCAGGCGTACTGTTGCGCGCGGTCTCGATACTTATGAGAATCGCCGGCACAAAAATCCAAAGGAAAAGCCCACCGCATGTTGCACAGAGACTTGTCAAAAACCAGAAAAATGCACCCGTGTAGCGATACGGGCGCGCTTTGTCCGGCT
>CAIRTT010000610.1 GCA_903881535.1 uncultured Armatimonadota bacterium | reverse complement strand
CCATCGCAAAGTCTGGTTCGGCTGCCACGATTGCGGTTGTTCCGACGATGGTTGGAGAGGCTCCATGACCATGTTGCGTTGGAAACTTACCCAGCTCCATTGACCAGGTTTTTTTACCCGTGAGGGTGAATCCAAAGATTTGGAGCTCGCTTGTGCCGGATGGAGCGATTGCCACACCACCTTTGGCACATACAACCGGTGTTGTGCTCGCAAAGGTATTGAACTCATGGCGGTGATACTGCGAGAATGGTGATTTAACAGTCCATTCGATGGCCTTGGTTCCCGGGTTGATGCAGTGGACGAGGTGCAGCCCCGATGTTGCATCTGCTGTGCAGGTAAACCAGCGACCACCTTGTTCCACGATGCTGGCATGGCCGCTCCCCGGAAGGGGGAGCGACCACTTGACCGACTTCAAGTCCGGTGGGCGGACCGATGAGGCATCCCCATCGCCACCGGGTCCACGGAGTCGATTCCAAGGGGCTACCTTTTGCAACATTTAGTAAACGCCTTCGATGGTCGTAGAGCTCAGTGCGCCAAAGGGACGTACTTCTGCAACGCCATCCCATGCAAAGCGGCCAAATGGCTCGCGGCGGATGGCTTCATCTCGCTCAAGGAAGCGTGGCATGAAGAATTCTTTTGTGAGTGTGGTGAGCTCAACACGTCCCCATTCGCCATATGGAACGGTCTCTTCGGTCTTATCAGGATTTACGACACGTAGGACAGCACGTGGTTGCGGTGCGTGGTACGTGATGGAGTATTTATCAGCCGCACTGACAGGTCGTGAGCAGGCAAGTCCCATGAGGGTATTCCCATAGGTAGGAACGAATTGGGCGCGGTTATCAAGCACTTCCTCGACGGAGAATCGGACCGTTTGCGGGGTCATCGATGTACCACCACAGAAGACACCCTTGATACCTGCATCAGGGACGTTGATCAGCTCATCGAGAGCTTCCAGCAACAGCGGAGTGGTGAAGAGACAAGAGATTTTACGGTGCTTGAGAATGACGGCTGCCTGCTCAACACAGTGGCGCTTGTACTTCTTGGCTGCTTCATAGTCTTTGTCTGCAATCAAACGCTTTACATAGCGTGGATCTAGATCGACATGGTAGCAAGAGCCTCCACGATGATTTGCGAGGTGCTCAATGGCAAGTCGTAGACGACGGGGTCCCGTTGGACCAAGCATCAGCCAGTTTCCACCTTTTGGGAAGAACTCATCATCGAGGTTGTCGCTGAACTCTTCATAGTCGAACTTGTGGTCATCCCAGCCGATGCGCTGCTTTGGCATCCCGGTCGTTCCACCCGTTTCGAACACAACAAATGGGCGTCCCGTCCAAGGCTTTGGCACCCAGCGCTCATTTTGCTCATCACGGAGCCATTCATCCTGAAAATGCGGGAATTTTGTCAAATCATCGGCAGACTTGATTTCTTCACGTGGGTCCCAGCCAGCATTTTGCGCCCACTCCAACCAGAATGGACTCCCGGTTTCGGGTGAGAAGTGCCAGTTGATGACATCGACGAGGTGGTTGTCAAGCTGTGCCTTGGCGGCATCGATTCGCTCTTGTGATACGGGTTCAGACATGTAAAGAAATTACCTCATAAAAAAGAGGGGATGACCTTGCGATATCCCCTCTATGGTCAATGATTTTCGAAACTACTTCGAAAAGTACTTATCAATCGTGGCTTTGCTTGGTGGAGGCGTAATCAGCGACACGAGGAGCATCAGTAATGCCGAGCCAACAACCATTGGGAAGACCGGAAGGAATCCGTATATGGTCACGTTGACCGGACCACGGAGGAACAGATCGCCCAGCTGTGGGAAGATCCGTACGGCTGTCGGTGGCTTCTTCTTTCCGCCTGGTCCACCAGGACCACCTGCACCTGGACCACCCGCACCCGGGCCGGCACCAGGACCTGCGGGACGCATCCCCTCAGGCGATCCACCCTGTGCAACTGGAATCATGGATGGAGCAGGCGTTGGGCCATCGCCCGTAACCTGCGGAGCTCCACTTGGCTGTGCAACCGGCGCTCCTGGTGCACCAGCTTGCGGACCACGTTGAACACCAGGACCACCGCCAGCTGCAGGCCCACCACGCATCGCGGATGCCGCGGGGCGCTTCGGAGGCTTAGGGGCGATTGCATCGGAGATATTGGTCAAGTGCCAGTTTGCAAAGATACAGCCGACAACCCAGATGGTTGCCGCAAGGGCACCCCACTTGGTCGATCTCTTCCAGAAAAGTGCTGCGAGCATCACCGGTGCAAGCGCTGCAAAGCCCGAGAAGGCAAAGCGAATCGCGAGCTCGAAGATATTGGCTTTCTCTTTTAGTGCGAGAGCAATAACGTAGCTGACGATACCGATAAGGACGATAAATGTCCGTCCAGCCCATACTTCGGCTTTCGGGCCAAACTTCTTACGTCCACCGTAATAGGCGAAGAGGTCTTCGGTAAACACCGTTGACAGTGCGAGTATCTGCGAGTCGGATGCCATCACACATGCCATGATGCCAGCGCCGAGGACGCCAGCAAGGATTGGGCTGGTGTTTTGCGAGAGCAATCGGATGATGACGTCATTTGCTTCCGATGGAGACAGTCCAGGGATGACTTTGCTTGCGACGACGCCGAGGTATACCGATGGCAACCAAATCAACAGAATACAGATCGGGTAGAGGACAACTGTGCGCTTAAAGTGTGTGACCTTTTCAGCGGTCATACACATAATCGCGATGTGAGGGAACATCACGGCGCTGAGCGGGATGAACATGTAAGAGAAGAACTCTTCCGCTGGCATCCGCTCACGGGTGAGGAGGAAGCTCTGCGGGCCTTCGCTGATTGCCTGCATCGTCGCTGGGAAGCCGCCTACGCTCTTTGCAATCAATGTGAATGCCGTTACACCAAAGGCAAGGAACAACACTGTTTGAAAGGTGTTGACCAAGGCAGTGCCACGCATGCCACCGAAGAATACATACGCGACAACGGTTATTGCAACGATAGCCCCACCAACGGCATAGGGAACCTGTCCACCGGAGATCGTTTCGAGGGTTGAGCCGCCACCCATGACACCAATGATGATGTAAGGGACGAGCATCAAGGCCGTGACGATGGCGATAAATGTGCCGATTCCACCGGATTCCCAGCGGTCGCGGAGGAACTGTACCTGCGTGATGTGACCGTGCTTCTTACCGAGCGACCACAAGCGGGTTCCGATAAGCCAGAGGGTGAGTGGGATGACAATTCCGGATGAGGATGCCATCAGGGCGTAGACGCCGATTCCGCGCTGGTAGGCAAATCCACTCGAGCCCAGAATGGCGACGGCCGTCATATTGGTGCCGAAAATGGACAAGAGGAAGACCATTGGCCCCAGTTTTCGACTGGCGACAAAGAAGTCTTCGCCACTGGATGAGGAGCCTTTACGGAATGCAAAAATTCCGATGTAAAGGACAACAGCAAGGTACGCAAATACGATTAATGCTGGAATCATGCTGCCACCTCATCGTCATCATCAAGATTTTTTGGCCAGGCATATTTCACAAGAATTGCCATCGTGCCACTTGCTAAGAGTGAGTAACCCACGTGGTATGCGAGACCCACAGGAAGGAAGCCAAACACAAGGGAGGCATCCTTCCAGTTCCAGATATCGTGATGCAGCACGAGAACCGCTGCAACCAACAATGCGAGACCAATCTTCATGGATTAGTCCTCCTTTATGGCGCTGCGGCCATCCACAAGACATGCTGTGACTTCTCGATGTTCCGCACGGGCTTTCGCAGCATTTACTTCCATCCGTGCGAGCTGTGCTCTGGCTCCTGACGACTTATGATCGACAGGTGCCTGCGCAGTCTTCGATTTACCAATGGCGTACAGGTGCGTTGGCGTGGCTACGTACAACGTCCCGTTGGCGGCGACTGTCGTTGAATAGACCGGTGCACGCATGTCGAAGCGTCCGAGCTCCTTCATCTGCTTGGTCGCTGCAAGGACGATGACATCGCCATCCTCCGTACCGACATAGAGCTTGCCATCTGCAACCAAGGTGCTGGCCCAAATATGGCTCTTCGAATCGAATACCCAATATGGCTTGCCCGTTGCGACATCGACGCAGTGGATAAAGCCACTAAAGTCTGCAACAAACATCAGATTTCCGACGATGCTTGGCGTCGACAAAGAGCGGTGAATCTTGTCATAGCGCCAAATAAGACCTGTCTTCTGGAAGTTTCCACGCTTGGAAGGATCAATACAGACAAGGCTGCCCAGACCCTCGCCATGTTCCGGGTCTTGTCCGATGGGGACGTAGACCTTTTCCTTGTACAGGACTGGAGTTGCGATGACTTCCGATGGTCCATTAAACGTTGCGTATTTGATCGGCTTGCCCGTTTTATCCTTACGATACGTCGCAGGATTACAGTCAAACCTCCACAGCTCATCCATGACTTCAAAGTTGCCCTTGAGCGTGGTTTTGGTGTCAAGTCCGTAGCAGAAGCCATCCCCGCCACCGAAGATCACGATGTCCTTGCCGCTTACCTGACCACCGGCCGCACTGGACCAGTTAGAGTGGAGGGTTCGGCCGGACACCCCGGAGTTTTCTTCCCCAAGCAGGACACCCGTGTTTTTGTCAAGCATCGCCAAGGCAGGAGCCTTGGGATTTGGCATGTTGGTGTGGGTCCAGTCAACTCCATTGGATGTCGTGACAATCACCTTGTCGCCAACAATCAGTGGACCGCAGTTGGTGATGTTGTGCGGGAATACACCGAGCTCGCGGCGCATATCAAATCGCCAGAGGATATCGGCATCCTGTGGGCCAACCGTGATCGATTGCTTTGTCCCAAGCGTTACATACTTGGCTTCATCTTGATATGGGCCATCGTTTCCGTTGGCCATCCCATTGAGATCAAGACACAAAACTTCGCAGCGGTTGGTGACCACGTAGACCTTGTCGCCATCGATGGCAGGGGATGAACATAGGCCAAGGAATTCCCAGTCTGAGATCTTACCAGTGCCAAGCTTTGGAATAGCGAGCTGCCACAGCATTTTGCCAGATTGCTCTTCCAGACATAGCAAGACAGCACGGTCACCTGTGAGGCGTGGGTCCCGAGGCACTTCATTATTGGTGCCGATCAGGACTTTGCCCTTCGAAATGGTCATATTGCCATAGGCTTGTGAGCCCAGCTTAGCAACCCACTTAACATTGCGTGTTGTCGCCATGTCAATCTCTTCAGAACCCTGAACATATCGTCCAGCATCCCAAGTTTGCGGGAGACCAACCTCAGGTGAGACCATATTTCTGGAGGATGTTCCTCCCCAGAATGGCCAATCTGCGGCATTACCGACTAACGGAACGATCGCCGATATGGCAATGGTGATAGCAGGAGCTAATAAAGATTTTCGCATCGTGTTATCCTCAGCGGTTCGACTTTACAGAAATATTGTCTACGTAGACTTTATAGAGACTTTGTGGCGAGAAGCCAAAAATGCCCGGTGAACCTTGGCGGTGAACATTTTTGTGCTTCACCTCAATCGTCCACTTTGCTGGCTCCGGTTGCCCCTTTGGCCAAACCTTTGCACGGACTATTCCCGAGCCATCCGGTTGGACATCGACGCGTGCAGACATCACATACCAAGTCTCCGGTTCCATCTTGAAGGGAACGATTGCCTTGATGCGCTCTTGGTTTGAGTTGATTTCCAGCTCCTGCGCGTTGCCATTTAGGATCACGTAGTAGCGCTGGCAAACCAGCCCAACGGTTGACATTGTGCGCTTGGAACCATCCGCGCGGACTTCAGCCGTGATGGTGTAGTCCTTTTCATCCGGATGACCAAAGAACACGGTTGCGCGCTGGAAGAAGATGTTGTCGAGGGTCTTTGCAAACACCTTGGAATTGTCGAGTTCTCGGACATCGAATTTTCCACGCGCACCAATCCATGGCAGGGGTGGGTATGCAAACAAAGGGCCTGGTTCATAGATATCGGGCTCGGTTGGATTGAAGTTTTCAAAGTCAATGTTGAACGGCAGTGGTTGCACATTGCGTCCACGGAGCGTTCCACTGAGTGGTCCAATCGTCGCCTTGAATGCTCCTGCGCTTGGCGCTCCCGCCGTAAAAACACCGTTTTGGTCAAATGCACCATCGAGGGTTGACTTGACTTTCGCCGTCGGAGGGACAAACGAAGCAAATGTGGCATCGGTGACGGGAAGTTCCTTGACCGGCAGTCCATTTGCATCAACACTGCGAATCCGTACTTTGGCTTTATCTCCAGTGCGGAGCAGTAGCTCATTCGGGATTACCTGGAGGCTTGTTGCAGGACCAGGCGCTGGGTACTTTACGACATCCTTCGGAAGGCCAGCAGTCTGGTTCTTTGGAACGGTTGGGTTGCCAAAGCAGTACAATCCGCCTGTTGTAAATACGTAGACACGGCCATTCCAAACGGCTGGTGCACCGATTCCGCGACCAGCAAGCTGGGTTTTGGAGAGGATAATACCCTTGGTCGCCGTCGGCTTGATGACGTAAAGCATGCCATTTTGGAATGGGATGTAGAGCTTGCCATCGGCGTATGTCGGGGATGCGTGGAGCTGATCAGGTGCGAGTTTCAGGGTCCAGACAATGGCCCCGGTGTTTGCATTGACTGCGTTCAGCTGACCGGTCGCGGTGGTTTCGTAGAGTGTGTCACCAACGAGGACTGGTGTGGATGAAACAGCGGTCAGCTTGTTACGCCAGACTTCTGCTGTTTTATCAAGCAGTGGCGGTTCGCCTTCGACGGGAGTGACCTTTGCATCGATTTTGACCGCAAGCATGCGGCCCTTTTCCGACGAGTCAAGGTTTTCATCCCCGTGGATGCCAATCACTTTTCCATTGTGCAATACGACGGTGGCATTCATGCCACCCGCGCTGACAGGGAGGCGCCAAATCGTTTGGCCATTACGCGCATTTATGCAGACGAGGGAGCCATCCCCAGAGCCTGTGTAAAGAACCCGCTTGCCATTCAGCCAGCCAAAAATAGGACGGCCAAAGGTGTTGTCCTTCGGGGCCTTACCTGGACTTGCACTCCAGACAACCGCCCCCGTTTTTTTGTCAAAGGCATACAAACGGTCCATCGCAGGACCATCCGCGCCCCAGTTACTGGTGACGCCGCGGATGATAACCAGATCCTTTTCAATCGTCGCTGCACCCGTACGGCCATTGGTGAATGTAAGACGACCAAACCCTTCCATCATCGGGATACGGAAGACGAGCTTGCCCTCGCTTGAGTAGGCAACAAACTCACCCGCGGATGTCATTACGTAGACATTCCCGGTTTCTGCATCTACGGTTGGGCTACCGATGGTGTAGCGGTCATAGGTGATGTCTGAGAGGAAGTCATTGAAACCATGCTCCCAGAGAATTTTTCCTGTTTCAGCATCTGCACAAAACAGAACTTCCTGCAAATCTGGTCCTGTACCGCGGTAGCCAAAGCCATAGACCTTGTTTCCTGCGACGACGGGTGTACCGCCACCAGCAATCTTGATGGTCCAGCGGTGAACCGGCGTTCCGATTGCCAGAATATCTGGAAGTCCCTTTTCACGGCTGACGCCAATGCCTTCCGGGCCACGCCAGTTCAACCAACCATCGACATCCGCAAATGCCGCAGATGACATCATCAGCGCCGCGGCCATCATGGTTCCCGTTAGATTTCGCATATCCTTGATTCCTAACTATGCCCGCTTCAGGTCCACACAGACCGCCGTGCCTTCGTGGCTACGGGCATACAAACATCCACCTGCGAGTGTCGGATGGCTCCAGCAGGTTCCACTTAGAATCGAACTTCGTGAGCGTTCGGTAAGCTTGAGCGGATCTGCATCGAGGAGAATCAGTTCACCCCGCTCGCTTAGAACGATGAGGAGGCCATCAGCCATGATCAATCCACCCTTACCGATGCCTCGAAGTGCCCATTTCTCCGCACCAGAGCGTGTATCCAGGCAGCGTAATGTGTTCTCATCGTTTCCGAAGAGGTGACCACCGCTAAGAATACATGTGTTGAAGTGGTTCCGCATCGTGCGCGTTTCCCAAAGCTGCTTTGGAGTACCACCGGCTAGGCTGACCATTGCGCCGCCCTTGCCATAGTTGGATGCAATAAAGACGCTATCACCAATGAAGATCGGGTCTGCCGCGTTGACATCGTAGGATGTTTGCCACGGAAAGGCCCAGAGCTTGCGACCCGTCTGCGGGTCTACTCCGACGAGTTCCTTACCGGAGAATATAGCTAACACGGTTCGACCGCCGATAGTCGTCTTCACAGGTGTGGCATAGCCGGTTGGGCCACCGCCGCTTGCCCAGACGATTTTTCCGTTTGCACGGTCGAGGGCTGCACCTGTCACACCGATATTGACATAGACACGGTTGCCATCAACGAGGGTCGAGCCAGCGAATCCCCAGGTTGGCAGAGGACAGCGTGTTTCCGCTGCGACCGCACGTTGCCAGACAAGTTTCCCTGTGTCGGCTGCCAGTGCATAAACGACACCCTCGCGGCTGACTGCGTAGAGGACTCCGCCGACAACACATGGGGTTGCTCGTGGACCGCCATAATCACCAGGCGAGCAAGGATAGGAATACTTCCAGATGAGCTTGCCTGTCTTTGCATTGAGCGCAGCAATCGTATCTGTTCCCGCAACATTTCCACTGAGATAAGCGCGACCATCGGCGACTGCGATGGTAGACCACCCCTCACCGATCTGAGCCGTCCAGAGCTGCTTTGGTTTTCCGCTTGGAAACGATCGCAGGAGGCCCTTTTCAGAACTCGTACCATTGCCGTTTGGCCCTCGCCAAACGGGCCAACTCTCGGATGAAGATCCTGGACCTATCATTTTCCACCTGCCTTTACATCGTAGCAAAGCAGGACATCCATGTCGCGGATGTACAGCTTGCCATTTGAAACGACTGGATACGGCCAGCTTGGAGCGGTGCTGCGCTCGGGCTGCTCAAATCGTCCAAGTTCTGTGTACTTGGCGGGTGTTGCCTCAACGAGTGCAACGGGTCCACGTTCCGAGCGGCAGATGAGCATGCCATCCGCGAATGTCACCGAACCCTTGCCAACGCTGCGGTCTGTCCAAACAACCTTGCCGGTCTTGAATTCCATGCATGTGAGGTTGGAGTTGTCAAAGCCATAGATGTAATCGCCAACGAGGACCATCCCACCGTGGTGATTCTGCATTTCCTTGGTGAAATAAACCTGTTCGGCGGTCGTGCCTGTGGCTGTCTTGGTCAGCTTTGCGAGACCACCGCCATTTTGATAAGCGGATGCAGCGAAGACGTAGCCATCTCTATAAATGGGCGCGGAGCAGTTGATTCCCTGTTTGCAAGCAGGGGCATCGTAGTTCCAGAGGAACTTCCCGGTAGCCGCTTCAACACCAACCACTGCACCAGCCAGAAACTGAACGATTTGTCGTGACCCGGTCACATCCGCGATGATTGCCGATGAATAGGATGCATCATTACGGCCCGGCACGTTGGAGACCCAGACCTGCTCGCCTGACTTCTTGTTTAGGGCAACGATTGACTTGGCTCCGCCTGGTGTGACGATGACATTGTTGCCATCAATCAACGCAGACTCGGAGTAGCCCCATGTCGGGACGCGTCCGCCAAATTCCTTGACCATATTGCGGCGCCAAACGATGGCACCTGTGGCAGTGTCCTGGCAGATGACATCCCCGGCAACGCCGATGGAATACATCCGGTTGCCTTCCACGGTTGGAGTAGAGCGGGAGCCATAGCCACCCTGAGCGGCATCGAGCTTGATCCCCTTTGCAATCGGAGTCGCCCAAATATCCTTGCCAGTCTTGACATCCTTGGCCCAGATGACTTCATCGTCACCGCGGAGGCCTAGACCGTAAATGCGATTTCCGACAATACTTGGCGTTGCGTGTGCATCCCCGCAACCCTTGGCTGACCAGAGGAGCTTTGGTCCGGTGGTTGGCCAGGATTTCAGGAGACCGGTTTCTTTGGAGATGCCAGTTCGATCCGCACCTCTAAATTGCGGCGAGTCTGTTGGTGCAAGGGATGTGAACCGTGGGGCGGCTAGGGTAGCCGTTACGAGTGCGACAGTCAACAAGGACATCATCATTTCCTACTCCCTGCAAAAACCATAGTCACTACGAATGCAGTGAGAGGTCATCCCGTAAGGGATGACCATTGACATACTAGTCAGCGAGGCCGCTGGCCTCGACCTTACCTGCGTAGAAGCCACCTTTGGCTCCGATTGTGTACACCTTGAGGGACTTACCTGGACCCATTACGGTGAACTGTTGCGTGGTCGTCTTTGTGTCCGTGGCCGGAATCGAGCTTGCGTGTCCATCGACCCATGCGGCATTGAATGTGGTGGAGTGACGTGCCTGCACAAGCTGAACTTGCATTCCAGGGTACGGAGATGTACCTACATTCCCATCGTAGAGCATGATCGTCCCGGTTGTGTTTTGGACGGCTGCGAGCGCGATTGGCATAGCGCCTGGGAAGAAGCCGTTCGTCATCAGACCGCCGTTAACAACGATACTGGTCCACGGTGGCGTGTTTGCGCAGGGGGCTCCTGTTGTTAGCTGCGTGTTGATGGCATCCTTGTCAGATGGGCAGCGGTTGATTTCGTTGTTCTTCACATATGGAGAAACAACGCTGTAGAAGGTATCCACGCACTGACCATTTAGGTTCGCGGAGAATGGGAATGTCTCATCGTAGTCTTGGACGTACATCAGGGTAGCGGTCGCATACTGCCGATGATTGCTCAGACAGGATGCCTGGCGTGCTTTTTCGCGAGCTTGTGCAAAGACTGGGAAGAGGATTGCCGCAAGGATTGCGATGATGGCGATGACGACTAGGAGTTCAATGAGGGTGAAAGCGCGACGTGATGTCATTAATACGGTCTCCGGAGAATAAATTACACCGCCAAACGGCAGAGTTCCTCTGTATCTGATTCTGCTGCATGTCCTGACAGTGTTTCCAGTCTATCCTACGACGTTCGTGGCAAATCTGTTCATGTGCAGCAGTTAAAGAAAAACAGCCCCTCCGGTGAGGGGCTGTCTTGAAGAGTAGGTTAGACAGCCTTTGCGGTCTTGACCGTCTGGATGATTCGTGCAGCCACCTTGTAGGGATCTGCTGCTGAGTTTGGCCGGCGGTCTTCTAGCCAGCCCTTCCAGCCGCGCTGTACCGTAGCCATTGGGATACGAATCGATGCGCCACGGTCTGAGATGCCATAGGAGAACTCATTCCAAGGAGCAGTTTCATGCTTGCCGGTGAGGCGCATGTCATTGTCTGGTCCGTAGACATCGATGTGTGCCTGGATAATGTCTTGTGGTGCAAACGCCTGGCAGATGGAGTCGTAGACACCCTGACTTCCGGCGGTGCGAAGCGCGGTGTTTGAGAAGTTGGCGTGCATCCCAGAGCCATTCCAGTCGGTGTCGCCAAGCGGCTTACAATGCCAGTTGACCCAGTAACCGTATTCTTCGCCGATACGCTCGAGGAGGTAACGCGCGACCCAAACCTGGTCGCCAGCTTCCTTTGCACCCTTAGCGAAGATTTGGAATTCCCACTGGCCAGCGGCGACTTCTGCGTTGATACCTTCAACGTTTAGGCCGGCTGCAAGGCACTGCTCGAGGTGCTCTTCAACCATGTCACGGCCAAACGCGTTGCGTGCACCAACAGAGCAATAGTATTGACCCTGTGGATTTGGGAAGCCATTAGCAGGGAAGCCAAGTGGCTTATTGGTGTCAGAGTCGTAGAGGAAGTATTCCTGCTCGAAGCCGAACCAGAAGTCGTTGTCGTCGTCATCAATCAATGCACGACCGTTGGACGAATGGGCATTGTTATTTGCATCAAGAACATCGCACATCACGAGGAATGCTGGCGTTCCGTAAGCACTGCGGCCTGGATCCGGACAAACAAAAACAGGCCGCAATTGGCAGTCTGATGAGCCGCCTGGCGCCTGTTCGGTTGAGGAACCATCGAAGGACCAAATTTCACAGTCCTCCAATTTACCGCTGAAATTATCTACAATCTTCGTCTTGCTACGGAGGCTCTGCATCGGCGTGTAACCGTCGAGCCAGATGTACTCCAACTTGGCCTTGGACATAATAATGACACCTTCTTGGGTTTGGCATCCTCGACCGGACCGACGTGCGGCTACCCGAGCCGATGGGTATGCTCGATTTGTGTGAAGCATATCATTTTGCTGCATTATTAAGCCAATCGAAGCGCCTAGTAGATGGTGTCAAAAAGAAACCCCGGGTGCTTGCAAGGTGCCAGCGCCCGGGGTCCGAAGGTTGTGCCTAGAGGCTTACTTTACGATCGTTGCCTTCTTAATCTTGTCTAGTTCTGGGAAGTTCTTCTCAAGGAATTTGTTACCCTGCTGGGCGATTTCACCCTGGAGTTGGGTGACCTGTTCACCGTAGCCACCATAGAGCTTTTCGACGACATCCATGCCTGTCACAATCTGCCCGAATGGTGAAAAGCCCATTTGGTCAAGACGTGCATTGTCTTTCAGGTTGATAAACAGCTGGGTCGAGCGGCTGTTTGGAGCACTCGATTTGGCGTACGTAATATAGCCGCGCTTGTTGCTCGACACGACGGTGTCGTCATCGATATTGGCATCAAGCCACTTGGTCGCAAACTTTGGATTGCCGTGGATGCCGAACTGGACAACGAAGTCTGGAACGACACGGAAAAAGATGACATCGGTGAAGAACCCGGCACGTACCAGATTGTAAAACCGGTCGGCGCCAAGAGGAGACCACTTGCGGGTTACCGCGATCGTGAAGTTGCCCTTGGATGTTTCGAACTGAACTTTGAACGATTCCGGCGCTTTTGCGGTGTGCTTGGATGGGTCATCGAGGCCGGGAATGGTCGCAGCTGTCGCCGGTGTCTGCGCCTTTGCAGCCGGTTTTGCCTTGGTCTGAGCCATCGCAGGCACCGTAAACATCGAGAGAGCCAGCAGTGCTGTAATTGTGGTGTTTCGCATATATCAGTATAACCTCCCTGAGTGACCGGGAGTATGGCCAATGGAGATGGACTTTCCCGGGCTATACTGCATCATCGGTCACATCGGCCGGTCGAAGGAGACCCGATGATGAAACTCTCCCGCCAACAGGCGATTGCTTCCCTTTTTTCAGCAGCACTGCTCGGCCCTGCAGCACTTGCATCCACGATGCAGACATCCGCAAATTCCCGCTACGGGATGGTCGTTCAGAGCAAGGGTAAAGTCACCCGCATCGATAAGGCTGGAAACATCCTCTGGCAATACGAATGCGGCTACAACTCACATGACATCCGCATGCTGCCAAATGGCAATGTCCTTGTAACGACACAGCCTAGTGTGATCGAAGAAATCACCCCAGATAAGAAAGTTGTCTGGTCGTGGAAGGGTAAGGCGGTTGCACCCCACGATGGCCCGATCGAAATTCACAGCTTTGAGCGTCTTGAAAATGGAAACACCATCATCAGTGAATCCGGAAACAAGCGCATCATCGAAGTTGACCCAAAGGGCACGATCGTTCACTCCATCGCGCTGACCGTCGAAAAGCCGGACTGGCACCGCGATACCCGCCGCGTCCGCCGTACAGACAAAGGCACATTCCTAGTTGCGCATGAAGGCATGGGGATGGTTCGAGAGTATGACAAGGCCGGCAAAGTCCTCTGGGAGCACAAGCTGGAGCTCGGCGCAGAGCCAGCCGCGCCAGGTGCCAATGGCCATGGCGTGTCCATTTTTAATGTTCTTTCCCTGAAGAATGGCAACGTCTTGATAGGCGGCGGAAACAATAACCGTGTCTACGAAGTTGATCGCAGCGGTAAGACCGTCTGGAGCATCGAGCGGGATGAGCTGAAGGCGCCGGATGGCAAAGCGATTCACCTCTGCTGGATCACCAGCCTCAATGTCCTTCGCAACGGGAATATGGTCTTTGCAACGGCTTTCGCCGGACCTGATCAGCCAATCCTCGTCGAAGTCAATCGTAAGAAGGAAGTGGTCTGGGCGAAGTACCCAGATGCGACCATCGGTGATGATGTCTGTGCCTTCTGGCTTACGGATATTAAGGGAAGTGTCATTCGCTGATGTCAAATTCAAACACATCGGTTACCCGTAAGGGTTTTCTCGCAGGGACAGCCGGAGTCATTGCCGGCTTTCCGACCGTGGTGCATGCATCCGTTCTCGGACGTGGGGGCTACACAGCACCCAGCAATCGGGTCACGGTCGGGATGATTGGCACTGGCAAGATGGCCAATGACTTTCACTTGCCGACGCTGATTGACTTTCGGGATGTTCAGATTCTTGCGGTGTGCGATGTCGATACAACCCGGCGCTTGGCTGCACAAAATCGTGTGCTCACCAACTATGAAAAGCAGGGCAGAAGTGGTGCACACGTAGATGTCTATAATGACTTCCGCGATGTCATCGGGCGTAAAGACATCGATGCTGTCTGTATTGCAACCCCCGAACACTGGCATGCCATTCCTGTCATCGAAGCGGCGAAGGCTGGCAAGGATATCTATTGCGAAAAGCCATTGACATTGACATTGCTCGAGGCGAAACGCTGTATCGAGGCGGTGCGGAAGCACAAACGTGTGATGCAAACTGGGTCACAGCAACGTTCAAATGTCTTTGGCCCATTCCGCGAAGCATGTGAGTTTGTGCGCTCGGGGCGCATCGGGGATGTCAAGTCCGTTACGGTTGGTGTCGGCGGACCAAGTAAGAAGTGTGACCTCGCAGGAGAACCAATGGAGCCCGGCCTCGACTGGGATCTGTGGCTTGGCCCGACTCCTGATCGACCGTATTCATCTGTGCTCAGCCCGCGCGGAAGCCATAATCACTTCCCCGCATGGCGTAACTACCGGGAGTTTTCCGGTGGTGGACATGCGGATATTGGTGCGCACATGTATGACATCATGCAATGGGCCCTCGGCACGGATGCATCGGGGCCGGTCGAGGTCATCCCTCCGGATGACGTCTCGGAGGGGCAGGGAGCCCGCTTCATCATGCCAAATGGTGTTGAAATCACCCATGGTGGTGCAAGCGGCGTTGTCTTCACAGGGACCCGTGGGATGCTGCGGGTTGATCGTGGAGTCCTGTTCAGCAATCCTAAGGAGCTTCTTCAAGATCCTCTGGCGGACAATGAAGTGCATCTGTTCAAGTCGCCCGGGCATCACCGAAACTGGCTGGACTGCATTAAATCGCGTGAGCGTTGTCTCTGTGATGTTGAAATTGGCGCACGGTCCAATCAATACACACAGCTTGGCAACCTTGCCTATTGGCATGGGCGTAAGCTTAAATGGGATCCGATTAAGTGGGAGTTCCCGGGTGACAAGGAAGCCAATACCTGGCTAGACTATGAGCGCCGGCCGAAGTGGAAGCTTCCAAAGGCCTAGTCAAAAGGTCGGTTTTGATCACTGCTATCGCCTCACCCGAAGTAACGCGGGTGGGGCTTTTCTACGCCAGCAGGCCTGGCACTACATTGCCGTAAACATCCGTGAGGCGGAAGTCACGTCCTGCGTAGCGGTAGGTCAGGCGTTTGTGGTCAAAGCCCATCAGGTTCAGAATCGTCGCGTGGAGGTCGTGGACCGGCACCACATCCTTCTCTGCTTTGAAGCCAAAGTTATCCGTGGCGCCGTAGACGGTGCCGCCCTTGACGCCTCCACCCGCCATCCACATCGTGAAGCCGTACGGATTATGATCACGGCCCTTACTCGGCCCCGTTAGCTCAACCACAGGCGTGCGCCCGAACTCTCCTCCCCAAATCACAAGCGTGTCATCCAGCATCCCGCGCTGCTTGAGGTCACGGAGAAGCGCTGCGATTGGCTTATCAATTTGTTGCGCCAAGGTTCTGTGCTGCCCGATGTCATCGTGATGATCCCAAGGCTGGCCAGCTCCCTGCCAGATCTGCACCATCCGGACACCGCGCTCCACAAGGCGGCGCGCTGTCAAAATCGACCGTGCGAGAGTGCCATCACCGTACGCATCCCGGACAGATTGCGGCTCAAGGTTTGTATCAAATGCATCCGTGGCCTCGCGCTGCATCCGGTACGCCAGCTCATAGCTCTGCAGCTTAGCTTCGAGACGTGGTTCGGTTGCTCTCGATGCCAAATGCTGCTGGTTGAGGTCACGCAAGATGTCTAGTGTGCGGCGCTGCTGAGCAGCGGTCTGGTTTGCGCTCTGGATGTTTTCGATCAGCTTCGAAATGTCTGTGTGCTGGGTATCGATGCTGGTGCCTTGAAAAGCACCCGGGAGAAAGGCGCTACGCCAGTTTTCCGAGTCTTTGATGGGGCTGCCACCCGGGCAGAGGACGACAAACCCCGGGAGATTTCGATTTTCGGTGCCAAGTCCATAGGTTATCCATGACCCAAGGGATGGCCTTACTTGAACCTGGTCACCGCAGTGCATCAGCATCAGGCTAGGTTCATGGTTGGGGATTTCAGCTTTCATGCTGTTAATCACACAAATGTCATCAATACAGCTGCCGACATTTTCAAAGATTTCGCTGACATAGATGCCGCTCTTGCCATAACGCTTGAACGCGAACGGGCTTGGGAAGAGGGCACCGGTTTTGCGCTCGGTTTGGATGCCGCCGCCCGGGATGGGCTGGCCTGCATACTTTGTGAGGTCTGGTTTGTAGTCAAAGGTGTCGAGGTGGCTTGGCCCGCCATTCATAAAGAGCTGGATGATGCGTTTCGCCTTTGGGGCAAAGTGCGGCGCCCGGATGGCAAGCGGGTCTATGGGCGGTTGGGCAAGGCCATCGT
>CAIRTT010000609.1 GCA_903881535.1 uncultured Armatimonadota bacterium | reverse complement strand
CGTTTATCGCACGTGAGATTGGCTGTTCAGTTGAAGATGTTCATGCAATGCTGATGGGTGGTCACGGTGACGAAATGGTTCCACTACCGCGTTTCACCACAGTGTCAGGCATCCCTGTAACCGAGTTCATCTCTCCCGAGCGCCTTCAGGAAATTGTCGACCGAACCAAGCAGGGCGGTGCCGAAATCGTAAAGCTCCTTGAAAAGGGAAGCGCCTATTACGCTCCAAGTGCAGCTACTGTTTCAATGGTTGAGTCGATCCTGTTGGATAAGAAGCGCGTGATGCCTGTTGCAGCCCTGTGCGAAGGCGAGTATGGCGTCAGTGGCATCTACTTTGGTGTTCCTGTTGTGCTAGGCGCGGGCGGTATCGAGAAAATTCTTGAGCTCCCACTAACAGCCGAAGAGCAGGACAATGTCAACCGATCATCCGCTTTGGTCAAAGCAAGCTGTGCTGCACTTCCAGCAAAGTATGGCGTAATCTAAGCCATAGCAGATAAGCATCTTGCTTTAGAACCCCGGGTTGTCGACATGTTTCGCAGCCCGGGGTTATTCGTGTCAATAGTTAGGTCCGTGTTAAATAGTAAAGCCCCGACGTACCGTATTGGACGTCGGGGCTTTTACTAGCTTAGTAGCGCGTTCATGTGTACACGGTATCGCGAAGACGCGAACCGACCTCCTGCCTACGCAGTTTTGCAAGGGCGCCTGACTCAATCTGTCGGGCGCGCTCACGGGAAAGTTGCAGCTGTCTGCCGACTTGCTCCAGTGTCATTTGTGCTTCGGCATCCGGGTGGAGGCCATAACGCAGCTCAAGCACTTCTTTTTCACGAGGTGTCAAACTTGACAGTGCGTGTTCGAGTTCTTCACGCAACGCCCGGCGGAACACCCGGCTGCTTGGATGTGTGGCATCTTCAGCTGGCAACAAGTCTCCTAACCGCGTTGTCGAATCACCTGCAGGTGCATCGAGAGACATCGGCTCAGGGGTTTCCGCCTCAAGCAATGTATCCACCTTGTCAACAGGAAGGTTGATTTCGGTTGCAATTTCCGCAGATGTAGGCTGTCGATTGAGCTTAGTAGCCAACATTTCACGTGTTCGCTTGATTTTCCCAAGGGACTCAATCGCGTGGGATGGCAAGCGAATCGTACGGCCTTGATTTTCAACCGCACGTCCGAGTGCCTGACGAATCCAGTGGGTCGCATATGTCGAGAAGCGGAATCCCTTGCGGTGATCATACTTATCAACTGCGTGAATCAAGCCTAGGGTTCCCTCTTGGATGAGGTCCTCCATCGCTATTCCACGGTTTTGATACTTCTTTGCAATCGATGTCACCAACCTGAGGTTGGAGCGGACGAGTTCTTCACGTGCAAGCTGTGCACGGCGTCGAGCGAACTCGCTTGAACCCTCACGCTCACCGCTTTTAACCCATTTACTTAGCTGGCACTCCTGCGCTGCATTAAGCAATGTAGCCGCGGTCGGACCGCGTCGTTCGGCTAGAAAGCTCTCAAAGGATCGGTAGGTGTCCTTAGTGATGTCATCTTCTTCTTCAGAAACGACAGGCTGCGGCACTACCGCAACGACATCAACTTTGGTTTCAGGTTCCTGATCTGTGGATGCTGCGCCGGATGCAAGTGTCTCGGATCCAATTTTCTCTCCGGTCTCCAATGCTTCCTGGCGTTCTTGCTGCTCCATCTTACTCATTCTCCATCTCCATCAAAGCCAACACTGTGCTGAAACGGTTTCACCGTTGCAACAGGACATCCCGCATGGTGAAATCAATACGAACATCCAATGCCGAATGTTCCCTGTAGTCCAATCGATTCGCGCCTGTCTTGTGTGACAAACGCGTGCTCAACCGTGTAACGATGAGCAGTCACCGAAGCGTAATATTACCCCTTCCATGGCAAGAATCCTGCCACATCTGCAAAATAGGTCTAGAAGTTGTCTTGATTGCCCAAACGGATGACATGTAGGTAATATCGATCATCATGTCAGACACACGCTACGCCAAACTTGCCAATCTATTGGTTGCCCACTCAACTGAGCTCGAAAAGGGTGAGCGAGTTCTCATCCACACAACCGATGTCCCGGATGCGTTTGTTTCGGTCCTTATTCAGGCTATTCGTAACGTTGGTGCCTATCCAATATTAATGTCGCAGAGCTCCAGGTTGGTTCGCCAATTAATATTGTCGGGAGATCAGGCGTATTGGGAAGCGGAAGCAAAGCTTGCAATTGAACAACTACAGACAGTGTCTGCTTACATAAGCATTCGTGGGAACGTCAATACCTTGGAAACATCCGATATTCCAGCGGATGTCATGCGTGTGTATCAGACATCCTATGGGCAACCGGTAACGGATTACCGTGTCAATCACACTCGGTGGTGTGCGCTGCGCTGGCCGAATCCTAGTTTTGCGCAGGCTGCTGGAATGTCAACGGATGCATTTGAAGACTTTTACTTTGATGTTTGCACATTGGATTACGGGCGGATGGCGACAGCTGCGGAGCCATTGCGTGATTTGATGGCGCAGACGGACCGCGTAAGAATCCTCGGCCCCGGCACTGACCTTTCCTTCTCCATTTATGGAATTGGAGCCCGAATGAGCTTTGGGCAGCGGAATGTTCCCGATGGTGAGTGTTTCTCGTGTCCAACGATTGACTCTACAAATGGTGTGATCAGCTACAACGCACCCACCGTTTACGCGGGTAAGCCGTTTAGCGATATTCGCCTTGAGATAAAGGATGGTCTTATCGTTAGCGCAACGTCATCGGATTCTTCATCACTGAACGAGATCCTTGACACCGATGAGGGTGCGCGAAGAATTGGTGAATTTGCGATTGGCTATAACCCAGTCATTTTGAATCCCATGCGGGATGTTTTGTTTGATGAAAAGATTGCAGGGTCTCTGCACTTCACCCCTGGTAATGCCTATGCATCCCCAGGAAACGGGAATCGCTCCGGTGTCCACTGGGACATGGTTTTGATCCAGCGCCCAGAGTGGGGCGGGGGTGAAATCTGGTTTGATGACGTACTGATTCGTAAGGATGGCTTGTTCGTCCCAGATGTTTTGCAAGGGCTGAACCCGGAGAGATTACTCGGTTGATTGGCGTTTCCGATCGGGACATGCGCATCGTTCAGGAAATGTGGACATTGGCAAACAATGAGCCTCTGACTCTATTTGCTCTACAAAAGTACGGAGTGATCGATCGTGAACGGTACCGACGATATCACAATGGTCTGTGGCTTGAGCTCACCCTTGAATGTGATGACCGAACCAAGGTTTGGTCCTATGAACTTGCTATATTAAGTCCAGATGGTGGTGATATCGATCCAGATATCGTCAACTACTGGCTTGATGCATTCCTAGGTAACAAAAAGGGATTGGCGAGTCGGCGCTCATTTATGCTGCGTGATGCACGTTTCACCTTTCCATTTAGGTGATAAACCGACCCAGTCAGCCGCCGGAAATCTGAGTGTGTCCTCCACAGGCCATGCGTGAAATGCAATTAAAGCGTAGTGGGCATCAAGTAATAAAATCTAAATTTTTCTGAAACTCAGACGACTTTCGGTTATCATATTCACTGGTTACTGAACGACAGCGTTGTGCGATATCAGCCAATACCTGCGGAAGGCAACATGGAAACTACCCGTGGGTGGTCAATGTTCGCGATGCGTCTCTTCTGTAACCCGATGCGTAACTCCAATTACGCAATGTATTCGAGGAAAAATATGAAGAATATGACGATGACCATCGGCGCACTCGCAGTGACGCTCGCTGGTATTGGCATTGCTCCTGTCTTTGCACAGGATGGTCCATTCAAGGATGTTCCAAACGATCACTGGGCATACCAGGCAATCGAGCGTTTGGCCAAGGACAAAGTTTTCATCGGCGACACCGATGGCAAGTTCGCTGGCAAGCGTTCCCTTACCCGCTACGAATTGGCAGTTGTTGTCGACCGTATCGTTCGCGGTATGGACGAGCGCTATGTCAAGGCTCCACTACCAGCACCTACTGAAGTAAAGGCTGGAGTTTCGATGGACCAGGTTCAGGACCTGCTCGGCGGCTATGCCAAGAAGTCCGACATTCCTGCACCTACCAAGGTTGACCTTTCCGGACTTGCAAAGCAATCCGATATCGACCTTATCCGCAAGATGGTTGCTGAGTTCCAGACCGAACTCACCACCCTCGGTGTGGATGTCGACAAGGCGAAGAAGAGCCTTGACAACCATGAAAAGCGCATTGCAGCTCTTGAAGCAGCAAACAAGAACGCTGTCAAGATCTCTGGTGCATTCAACGCATATGTCCGTGGTGACTTCGGTACCAATGGACTTGGCGCTGTAGATTACAACAGTGCTACTGTTGCTGCAGGATCCACCGTCCTCGGAACGAGCTCGGTTCGCCATGACCTCGATGTCAACATCTCCGCACCTTCCGTAGATGTCACCCTTAACTTTGGTAACTACCTGCCATCCCTGGGCTCCATTGCTCAGTACGCAGCTGGTTCCCAGACACAGGGCCAGACCATCTACAAGGCTGTTTACTCCACCAAGCAGAGCATCCCTGTGCTCGGTACGGTTGCAGCAAACATCGGACGTGTTCCAAGCCAGATGTCTGCTTTGACCTTCAAGGCATACGATGTTGATGCTTACTTCAACAACAACAAGACCGACAACGGTAACTACCTTGTTGACGGTTTGAATGCATCCTTCAAGGTTGGTCCATTCTCCATCACAGCCCTGGCTGGTAAGACTGACCCAATCGCAAACTCATCCATGATCAACAATGGAGATGCAACGCTCTCCACCGGTATCAAGGCTGGTTTGAAGGCTCCTTACACCTTTGACCGTGCAGACCAGATCGGTTCCCCGAACTCAACTGGTATCACTGTCAGCCGTGTAGCTGGTGGTCGTGCAGGCTTCAAGCTCTTCAGCATCCCAGTTGGTGTTAGCACCGTTCTGGCAGCTGGGCAGTCCAATGGCGACTTCGATCAGGTCAACGTCTATGGCGCTGATGCTAAGATCAAGCTCTTTGGCCTTGATGTCTACGGTGAGTACGCTGAGTCCAACACCCGCTTGGGTGGCGCGAACGTAAACGTTCGTGACAACTCTGCTTACAACGTTCACACAAAGCTTTCCAACGG
>CAIRTT010000608.1 GCA_903881535.1 uncultured Armatimonadota bacterium | reverse complement strand
CATCGCCGATTAGTTTTTTGGTTTGCACTTGAAAAAGCAGCCCGGTGGGATTGACCCGCCGGGCTGTTTTTGTAACTGAACGGTCGAGAGCAGGAGCAGAGGCCTGCCCCTACAGGACTTTTCCTGAGATTTGATTAGATCTGGAGTCAACAATCCGATTACAGAACACACAAGACCAGCGTCTAACGCGATGCGGGGTGGATTGTAGAGTGGGCGTCCCTCAAGGCGTACCCAAGGGAGCCAATCGCATCCGATGACCAATCATCCGCCGGCATAGGGACGCACGCGGAACAACCATCCCGCAAGCGGTATCACATGCATTACAGGTTTACGTCAGCCAATGCTGTACCGGATTCTGCGGGATGGCGTGGCAGCCATCCTTTACATGGAAGTTTTGATCGTCACGAGTTTGGTTGATCAAAGTAAGACAAAAGTGTAGTAATCGCCGCATTTTTTACGATTAGTAACTGGGAGTTGCCACGATGCAGCATCCAGAAAGGTAAAAGCGGTTATGGCAAATGCAAACCAGCTACGATGCGACATTCAAGGTTCTGGTTGATCACAGTCCGGGAGACTGGGCGCGGTTCTTATTCGATGAGTCCCTCGATTCGGCAACCACAATGGACACCAGTCTCCATGAGACGAGTGAAGTCGTTGATCGCCTAATCCGCGTGACGCACGCTGACACAGAGTTCATTGTTCATGTTGAGTTTCATGCCGGGCACTCAGGAAACATGATTCCGAATCGCCTGTTTTACTACAACGTGGCCGTCATGAAGCGCTACTTGCTCACAACGATGTCATGCGTATTGATTCTGAGGCGGGAGGCCGACAGTCCCGAGATTGGTGAGTCCGTCGTGCGTTCGGTTCCACGTTTTGGAGCTGTGCACAAGTTTCGCTACCGTCCAATTCGCATTTGGAAAGAGCCGTTGCAAACATTTCTTATCCCAGGTTCGAGTCTTGCGGTCGCGGGTGTTCTTTCAGACTTTGGTCCGCTCAGTTTGGAAGAGGCAGGATTGCAGATTCGGGGGTGTATTGATGCAATCGATGACTTACACAAGCGTGAGACATTGCTAGAACATGCAATTGGCTTAGCCGGATTGCGGTTTAATAGAGGTCAGGCGGAAACCATTTTTGGAAGGGAAATATCTGTGCTAGAAAAATATTCATCAACGGTCCAGTACTTCATCCGCTGCGGAGAGATTAGGATATTCCTTGCATCAGCGGGCCAGTTATTCGGCACGCCACCGCAACAAGTCGTCGATAAAGTCAACGAGGCTACATCTGAGATGTTGCTAAACTGGACTACCAGATTGCGAACTGCACAGTCGTGGACTGAGCTCATCGCCGATTAGTTTTTTGTTTTGATTTGAACAAGCAGCCCAGTGGGATAGACCCGCCGGGCTGTCTTTGTTTGTGCGTTACCGGGGGACGGCGTGGCAGCCATCCCCCGTACAAGGACGCATCATAAACCAGTTCGATACCGAGACCCGAGGGCAGGCGCAATGGCCTGCCCCGACAGGACTTTTCCTGAGATTTGATTAGATCTGGAGTCAACAATCGGATTCCAGAACCCACAAAGCCAGCGTCTAACGCGATGCGGGGTGGATTGTGGAGTGGGCGTCCCTCAAGGCGTACCCGAGTGAGCCATCCGCATCCGATGGCAAATCGTCCGCCGGCATAGGGACGCACGCGGAACAACCATCCCGCAAGCAGGATCACAGATGGTTCAGTGCCAAGTTAAGTTGAGAACGCGTTAGGAATATCGTTACCGCCCGATTCGCATTTGGAGAGAGCCGTTGCAGACATTCCTGATACCGGGTTCAAGTCTTGCGGTCGCAGGTGTGCTTTCGGACTTTGGTCCGCTTAGTTTGGAAGAGGCAGGATTGCAAATTCGGGGGTGTATCGATGCAGTTACCGATTTAGAGATCAAGGAAAGACTGCTGTACCACTTAGTGGTGTTAGCCGGTATGCGGTTTAATAAAGGGCAGGCGGAAACCATTATTGGAAGGAACGTGTCTGTGTTAGAAAAATATTCAGTAACACTTCAGTACTTTATCCGTCGGGCAGAAGCGAGGTTGCTGTTAGCGACAGCAGAACCTGTTTTCGGCAATCCACCTCAACATATTGTTGAGAAGGTCAACGAAGCAAATTCAGAAAAGTTGCTCGATTGGAGCAGGCGTTTGAGAACAGCTCAGTCGTGGACTGAACTCATCGCCGATTAGATTTTTTCAGTGTAGCGATTCGTAAAACCAGTCTGGTGGATATGAGCACCGTCGGGCTGGTTTTGTATTTAAGCATTGTCGGGCGGACGCGGCGGTCCGCCCCTACGCGGAAATTTCCCCGAAAGTGTAGTAATCACCGCATTTTTTACGATTAGTAACTGGGAGTTGCCCCGATGCAACATCCAGAGAGGTAAAAGCGGTTATGGCAAATGCAAACCAGCTTCGATTCAACATTCAAGGTTCTGGTTGATCAGAGTCCAGGAGACTGGGCGCGGTTTTTATTCGGTGAAGCACTCGATTTAGCCACCACGGTCGACACCAGCCTCCATGACACAAGTGAAGTCGTCGATCGCCTGATACGTGTGTCGCATGGAGGGAGTGATTTCATCCTCCACGTCGAGTTTCATGCTGGGCACTCTGGAAACATGATTCCGAATCGGTTGTTTCACTACAACGCAGCCATCATGAAGCGCTACGCACTGACCACGATGTCTTGCGTATTGATACTGAGGAAGGAAGCCGACAGCCCCGAGATTGGTGACTTCGTCGTGCGGGCGGTTCCACGTTTTGGAGCTGTGCACAAGTTTCGTTACCGACCGATTCGCATTTGGAGAGAGCCGTTGCATACATTTCTTATCCAGGGTTCGAGCCTCGCGGTCGCAGGTGTGCTCGCGGACTTTGGAGCGCTTAGCTTGGAGGAGGCAGGATTGCAGATTCGGCGCTGTATCGATGCCGTTACGGATTTGGAGATCAAGGAAAGACTGCTATACCACTTAGTGGTGTTAGCCGGCATGAGGTTTAATGAGAGTCAGGCGGAAACCATTATTGGAAGGAAAGTGTCTATGTTAGAGAAATATTCAGTCACCCTTCAGTACTTTATCCGTACTGGAGAAGAGCGTGGGCAACGGAACTTGCTTTTGGCATCGGCCGGTAACATTTTCGGCACGCCGCCGCAACAAGTTGTCGACAAAGTCAACGAAGCTACATCGGAGATGTTGCTAAGTTGGACTACCAGATTGCGAACCGCTCAGTCGTGGACTGAGCTCATCGCCGATTAGTTTTTTGTTTTGATAAAAGAAAGCAGCCCGGTGGGATGGACCCGCCGGGCTGTATTTGTTTTTGCGTTACCGAGGGACGGCGTGGCAGCCCTCCTCTACACAGAATTTTCATTCGAGTGTAGTAATCGCCGCATTTTATACGATTAGTAACTGGGAGTTGCCACGATGCAGCATCCAGAAAGGTAAAAGCGGTTATGGCTAGTGGAGAGCGATTATGACAAAGCATTCAAGATCCTCGTAGACTTGAACCCTATTGATTGGGCATTGTTGACGGGATTGCGCACAGTTAGTAGCGCTGTTGGAATGGAAACTGACCTCCCTGAGCGGAACAGATATCTGGATCGACTTATCCGTGTCTCCAATAGTCATGGTGAGCTAGCCGTCCATCTGGAGTTTCAGGCGGGAAAGTCGGGTAATCGAGTTCCCCTAAGGCTCTTGGATTACAGTATTGGCGTCACGGAGAAGCATCGATTGCCTGTTCATAGCTGTGTGGTGCTATTGCATAAACCAGCTGATAGCCCTGTGCTCACAGGAGCGTATAAACAACGTTCCTGCGGTGTGTTGCCATATCTGACATTTCGATATCGGGTCATCAGGCTATGGCAAATCCCGATAAGCACGCTTCTACAACCCGGTTCAAGTCTCGCGGTGGCTGGAGTTCTTGCAGACTATGAGAGCTTTACTGCCGAAGAAGTTGGATTACGGGTCGCCGCGTGTATCGATGCCATT
The DNA here is from genome assembly GCA_903881535.1 of uncultured Armatimonadota bacterium. GTDB lineage: Bacteria > Armatimonadota > Armatimonadia > Armatimonadales > Armatimonadaceae > CAIRTT01. The sequence continues at coordinate 3,216 of CAIRTT010000608.1, read as the reverse complement.
TCGGACATCGACACGAGGACAGTCCTCTACATGAATGCCTATAACCTTGCAGGTTTGCGGTTTAATGATGGTAAGGCGGACATCATGTTTGGAAGGAATATTTCGATGCTGGAAAAGTATTCGTCAACTATAAAAGCTACGCTTCGCCGCGGCGAGGCACGATTGCTTTTGACATCCGCCGAGCAGATCTTCGGTGCTCCGTCACAAGAGATTCTGGACAAAGTACGCAGTGCTAAGTCGAAGAAACTGGTTGAGTGGAATGTTCGTATACGGACCGCTCAGTCGTGGACTGAGCTCATCGCCGATTAGTTTTTTGTTTTGATAAAAGAAAGCAGCCCGGTGGGATGGACCCGCTGGGCTGTATTTGTTTGTGCGTTACCGCGGGACGGCGTGGCCCCCCTCCCCCGTACAAGGACGCTTCATAAACCAGTTCTATACCGAGACACTCGGGCAGGTGCAGAGGCCTGCCCCTACAGGACGTTTCCTGAGATTTGATTAGATCTGGAGTCAACAATCCGATTCCAGACCACACAAAGCCAGCGTCTAACGCGATATGGGGTGGATTGTGGATTGTGGACTGGGTGTCCCTCAAGGCGTACCCGAGTGAGCCATCCGCATCCGATGGCAAATCGACCGCCGGCATAGGGACGCACGCGGAGCAACCATCCCGCAAGCGGCATCACAGATGGTTCAGTGCCAAGTTAAGTTGAGAACGCGTTGCGAATATCGTTACCGTGGGAGGGCGTGGCAGCCCTCCCCTACACAGAATTTTCATTCGTTACCGCCCGATTCGCATTTGGAGAGAGCCGTTGCAGACATTTCTAATCCCGGGTTCGAGTCTGGCGGTCGCGGGTGTTCTTTCAGACTTTGGTGCGCTCAGTTTGGAAGAGGCAGGATTGCAGATTCGGCGCTGTATCGATGCCATTTCGGACATCGACACGAGGGAGATGGTTTTTAGCATAGCCTACAGCCTCGCGGGTATGCGGTTTGATGACGGCAAGGCGGACATCATGTTTGGGAGGAATCTTGAAATGTTGGAACGTTCATCGGTAATACAGGCAGCCATCCGCCGCGGCGAAGCTAGACTGCTCTTAGAAACTGCTGGGGAGTTGTTCGGAGCACCATCACAGGATGTTGTGGATAAAGTAAAGCAAGCCAAGTCCAAAAAGTTGGTTGAATGGGCTGTCCGATTGAGAACGGCACAGTCATGGGCAGAATTAGTAACGGACTAGCCTTCAATCGCTGAAACATAAGCAAACCAGCCCGGCGGGTATGAGCACCGCCGGGCTGGTTTTGTATTTAAGCACTTGCGGGAAGACGCGGCGGTCCACGCATACCCAGAACTTTTCGAATGATTCGCATCATCGAGAACTTTGAGATGCGTTACCAACCGTATCCAAATCAACGTAATACCGTAGGAAGTCGAGTGGGGTGTCAAGTGGATATGGGAATTTACCGGCTCCCATATCCGACATTCCAATGGTGCGTGCATTGATCGGAGGGTTGTCTAGGCGGATGCTGTAGACGGCTACGACGCAGGGCCAAATAGTGAGAAATCAACTCATTTCCGTTGGAAACAACATGCAAGACAGAGGGTGACTACCATCCTAATTGGTTCACATTTGTTTATCCGGCATGGCATCGGGCATCTACAACTCTGTATTCTATGCATATGACCAGTACACAATCACTTGCGCTGCTTCGCCGCGGTCCAGCATCTATACCGACAACACTCCTATCCAATGTAGGCAAAGTCATCGTTTGCTCCGGCATCATCGCACTTGGCGCACAGCTTGAGATCAAGCTCCCGTACACGCCTGTGCCTATCACTGGACAGTCTCTGTCGGTCGTGATTGGCGGCTTGCTCTTTGGCCGAAAGATTGCACTGGCAGGCACAGCAGCTTATCTGCTTGAAGGTGCATCAGGGCTTCCAGTCTTCAGCGGTGGTGGAGCTGGTCTGCATCACTTCGCCGGTCCGACTGGTGGCTACCTAATGGGGTTTCTCCCAGCCGCAGTCATCGCCGGTACTGCGAAGGACAAGGGAATCACCGCCTCGCCTATCGGAGTCTTTCTAACGGTCCTCGCAGCGAGCATCCCGATATTTAGTTTCGGTGTGCTCCGTTTATGGATGATCATTGGTGACCTCCAAACGGCGCTGGGATCCGGATTTTATCCGTTCATCGCTGGGGACTTCATGAAGGCATTGTTGGCATCGATGCTCACGCCACTTTCATCCATAAAGCACCGTAAGTAGAGCAGATCCCCCCATTACGCTGAGCTTCGCTAAATAACTGCACCATTAGTTCGTATCGAATGTCACCTGTGTCCGTGGCCATTCAATCGATAGTGATTTGTAGTTTATCTAGAATGCTAACGGACATCTAGTCATTCTGGGTCTGGTCCGATCAACAACAAAATAGGCTGACCGGACCGACCAGGTGTGTTCTATGGAATTGGCGTTAGAGTAACGGCGCGTACAGCGGTTCCATTTGTGGCATTCGCGGCCACCTGCCCTTGGTTGTTGATTCCCAAAATTCCCATGATTTGCCATCCACTACTAGAGGTTGGATCCAAGAGTGCAATAAGGGGTGTTGGAATCCCTTTTGTCCAGACGACATATTGGCCGTGTACGATCGACTGTGTGACGGGATCCATGTATGCGGATGTCCCAATAATCGTTCCAAGGTTGTTGATCACGGATGCGACGCCGAAATTGTCTCCTGGTAGAACGGGCAACTCGGTGAGCGCGTAGCCGGTCGCAGCGGTCCAGAGGAGTGGCCGTGCCGAAAATGCTGGGTAACCAACGCCTACGATGTCACCTATATCTGCGATACCAAACCCAAGGCTAGATCCAAATTCAGGCGTTGATGGCAGCACCTGAACCGAACGTGTACCCGTATTGTTCCAGAAGGCTGCGCTCGTCCGGGTTCCTGTTGTATGTCCGGTTGCTTGTCCAACACTATTGAAAGACGCTAGATCTCCAGGAGCGCCAAGAAGTGTTTCCGTGTATGTTCCAGCTTTCTTCGGATTCGGTGTCCACATGCCACCTTGCCACGAAACTCCACCACGACGGAAGAAATACCCATAGATCCGTCCTTGTGCATCCGAACGGAGTGCATGCGTATGCCCACCGTTGTTTGGAAATATGTTGTAGACCTTTGCTCCAATTTTAGTCATTCCCTGTGGACGGTTGTCGCCGGTATCACTAACTCCGAT
>CAIRTT010000607.1 GCA_903881535.1 uncultured Armatimonadota bacterium | reverse complement strand
AGCAAGGGATGTCCGAAGTGCGTACGCATATACAACAGCTGGAGGCGGAAGCCATTCACATCATGCGGGAGGTGGCCGCTGAATTTAAAAAGCCAGTGATGCTCTATTCCATTGGGAAAGACAGCAGTGTCCTCCTTCACCTCGCGCGTAAGGCATTCGCTCCTGGTCGGATTCCGTTTCCGCTCCTCCATGTCGACACCACCTGGAAGTTTCGCGAAATGTACGCGTTCCGTGAACAAATCACCCGTGACCTTGATTTAGATTTGCTGATCCACCGGAACCCGGATGGCGTTGCGATGGGTATAAACCCCTTCATCCATGGAAGTGCAAAACACACCGACATCATGAAAACCGTCGGACTCAAGCAGGCGCTCTCTAAATACGGTTTTGATGCGGCATTTGGTGGAGCCCGCCGAGATGAGGAAAAGTCGCGGGCGAAGGAGCGCGTTTACTCATTCCGTGACCGTAACCACCGCTGGGATCCAAAGAACCAGCGCCCAGAGCTCTGGGACATCTACAACGGCGAAATCAGCGATGGCGAAAGCATCCGTGTCTTTCCACTCTCAAACTGGACCGAGCTGGACATCTGGGTCTACATCCTCCAGGAAAACATCCCGATGGTGCCCCTCTACTTCGCAGCCGAACGGCCCGTCGTCGAGCGCGATGGCGTGTTGATTATGGTGGATGATGACCGGATGGAGCTCCTCCCAGGAGAGGAAGTCCATCATGAAATGGTCCGTTTCCGTACGCTTGGATGCTACCCGCTGACAGGCGCGGTCCGTTCGAAGGCAACCACCATCGAAGCCGTTGTAGAAGAGACGCTGCGGGCACGCACCAGCGAACGTCAGGGAAGAGTCATCGACAGCGATCAATCTGGCATGGAAAAGAAAAAGCGCGAGGGGTACTTCTAAATGGAACCAACACTCATGTCCGAGCTGGACACCCTCGGCGTCCTCGGTTACCTCGAACAACATAAAAACAAAAGCCTGCTTCGCGTTCTGGCATGTGGCTCCGTGGATGATGGCAAGTCAACCCTGATTGGCCGGCTGCTTTACGATTCGCTCCAGCTCTACGATGACCAATTAGCCGCTCTGCGCAGCGACCAAAAAGGGGTGAATGCAGCTGGGGATCTTGAGCTGGCGATGCTAGTAGATGGCCTCCAGGCGGAACGCGAGCAAGGCATCACTATCGATGTCGCATATCGTTATTTCTCTACCACCGCGCGCAAGTTCATCTTGGTGGACTCACCTGGCCACGAGCAGTACACGCGTAACATGGTTACAGGGGCCAGCCACGCGGATATTGCGATTCTTCTCATCGATGCTCGCTACGGCGTCCAGATCCAAACTCGCCGCCACGCCACGATCTGTTCACTTCTTGGTATCCGGAATATCGCCGTCGCCGTGAACAAAATGGACATCGTCGACTGGAGCGAGCAACGCTTTAGAGAAATCGAAACGGATGTCCATAAACTTGCAAAGCGGGTCGGCATCACCGATGCGACTGTCTTTCCCGTCAGTGCACTCAAAGGGGACAATGTAGTTACAAAATCTGATGCCAGCCCTTGGTACGCCGGGCCAGCGCTTCTCCCATTTCTCGAGACTGTTCAGATTACAAAGTCAACCGGTGAGCTCACGCGCTTTCCCGTGCAATACGTCAATCGGCCAAATCTTGACTACCGGGGCTTTAGCGGCACGCTAGCAAGTGGCACATTAAATGTTGGTGCTTCTGTTACGGTCTACCCGGGGATGCGGTCGTCGGTAGTGGCAGCAATTGATACCTTTGATGGCCCCCTTGAAGCGGCTGAAGCAGGGGATGCCATAACTGTTATCCTCGCCGATGAAGTCGATGTCAGTCGTGGAGATTGGCTTGTACCAACAGGGCAAAAAGTTACCGTGGCAACATCGGCGACTGCGGAGCTGGTTTGGTTTGACGCCGATGAGTTAGCGTTGGGAAAGCCATATGACATCAAGCTTGCGACGAGCAAAGTACCCGTCAGGGTGACCTGGGTGGATTACCGCGTTGATGTCAACACCGGCGAACATCACCCAGCCGTTACCTTGCTGATGAATGACATCGCGGTCGTCTCTCTTGAGCTCGAGCAGGGCATCCCAATGGATACGTATTCCAGCCATCCTGGCACCGGAAGCTTTATCCTCATCGATAGGCTGACAAATGCGACGGTGGCCGCGGGGCTTATTCGCCACATCGGCGCTGCAGATACATCCCTAGACAGTGGTGGGGCATCATCCCATGTCTCTGCTGAGGAAATCGCTCTCAACAAGCTCATTCGTGAAAAGTACCCTCACTGGCTGGCCATCGATGTCAGTGTATTTCAAGGCGAGGGTATTTAGGTGAGCACAAACATCCAGCGGCAGGAATACCCAGTAACCCGTGCGGATCGTGAAACGAACAACGGGCATCGGGGCGCTGTCGTTTGGTTTACCGGGCTCTCAGGTGCTGGAAAGTCGACGATTGCGGCCGCTGTTGAACAGGAACTGACCAAACGGGGGCTGCACACGTATTCCCTAGATGGCGACAACATCCGATTTGGTCTGTGTCAGGATCTCGGCTT
>CAIRTT010000606.1 GCA_903881535.1 uncultured Armatimonadota bacterium | reverse complement strand
GACTGCAAATCAATTGACTACTTGGTCACTGCGTTCAAACGATAAAGATACGTCCTTTGAAAGATTGAACCTTCTAGAGTCTTGAAGCCCCCTACGGCTTCACAGTAAGCTTGCCAACCGCAGGCTTGCCACCTGTTGTGGCCGAGACGGTGACAATCTTCTGAACGGTTTGCTTTGTCGTTCCGATAGCGAAGGTAGCCGATAATGCACCCTTTGGCACCGTAACTGTCGCAGGAACCGTTGCGACAGTCGGGGTATCGACACTCAGGGCGACTATCGTGTCTACCGCAGCGGCTTTTGCTAGCTTGACTGTTCCCGTCGCACCGCTGCCACTCGTTACTGTGACCGGGGCGATGGTCACCGTCGCCACCGCAGCCGGCGTCACCACAAGCGTTGTCGTGACCGGCACGCCATTCGCTGTCACGGTAATCGTGACGGACTTTGCTGCGCCAACCGCCACTGTGGCTGCGGTAAACGAAGCAGCCGTTTTGCCAAGTGCAACCACCTGGCTGGCCGGGCTCACGGTCACACTTGGGTCGGAGCTGGTAACCGTCACCGTCACACCACCCGTAGGCGCAGGATCGGAAAGCGTGACCGCCCCCTTACTGCCAACACCACCCTCAACCGTTGGCGGCGTCAACACAACCTTGCTGACAATCACCGGCCGAACGGTCAGCGTTCCACTTGCCGTGTAGCCATTAGCCGTCGCCTCAACCGTAACCACCGCGCTCTGCAAAACACTTGTCGAACCAGCTACAAACGTCACAACATTCTTGCCCGCAGGAACAACAACCGTCGCAGGCACCGAAACCACGGATGGCGTTAATGACCTCAGCTGAACTGTCAAACCTCCGACCGGCGCAACTCCTGAAAGTGTTAATGTCGCAGTGCTAGGCTTACCGCCAAGGACTGATCCTGGCAGGAAGGCAATGGATGCCGGCTTTGCCGGCGTCACCACAAGCACTCCGAACTCACTCAAACCGGCGGCCGTTGCCATGATTGCGACGGATGTTTCCTGGCCAACAGGAGATGTCGTTGCAACAAATGTCGCAGAGTTAGCGCCAGCAGCAACCGTTACGCTAGCCGGAACTTTGACTGCCGCATTCCCAGATGTCAGCGAAACCACCAAACCGCCCGCTGGTGCGGGGCTCGTCAGGAGCAATGTTCCGGTCGCCGTTGAGCCTCCGCCAACGGCTGCAGGTGCAAAGGTGATATCCGCAGGCGCTGCTAGCTTTGCCGTGATGCTCGCCGTAATTGCGGAACCATTGAGCGTGGATGTCACCGTCGCTGTTTGATCACTCGATACAGTCGTAGTGGTGATGCTGAATGAAACGGCTGTCTTACCCGCAGCGATGCTCACCGCAGATGGAACCTTAACCGCAGCATTGTTGCTTGTAACAGGAATGACTAAGCCACCAGTTGGTGCTGGATCAGAAATCGTCAGCTTAGCCGTCGCAGTAAATCCACCCGTTCCACTGCTTGGTGTGACATCGAGGGCCGTTGGAACAATCGGGCGAATCGTAAGCGTGCCACTCGCCGACACATTGCTTGCCGTTGCCGTGATCGTGACATCCTTTTGTGCGGTCACCGCCTGCGTCGAAACACTAAATGTCGCTTCGGTAGCACCTGCAAGTACGGTCACTGTTGTTGGCACAGTAGCACCCGCTCCGCCGACCTGAAGTGCGACAACCACTCCGCCTGCAGGCGCTGCTGCGGCGAGCTTGACCTTACCGGTAGATGCAGTGCCTCCAAGAACGGTTGATGGCGACAATGTCACCTGGGATGGCACAGCACGTGGAGACAAAAGCTGCAGTGTAGCCGTCTTGGATGTACCTGACAGGGATGCTGTCAACGTGACACTTGTATCTGTCGTGACCGCAGATGTTAGTACGTTTGAAGTGACATTGCTCTGTCCAGCTGGGACCACAACAGCTACCGGAACGGTTACCTTCGCGTTCCCGGATGTCAACACAACCGATGTTCCCCCAGCGGGAGCCGGACCGCTTAGTGTGACAGTGATTTGGGATGTTTCACCACCGGCAACAGCTGTCGGATTGACAGCCACACTACTAAGCGCGGCCTTCGTTACCTTGAGAACGCCCGTTGTCGTAACACCATTCAGGCTTGCGGTGATGCTGGCATCCGTGTCTGTAGCAACGGCATTTGTGGTGATGGTGAATGTCGAAGTCGTCTGTCCCGCAGCGACTGCGACGGAGCTCGGAAGCCCGATAGCACCGGATGCAGATGTAACAGAAACCTGTACGCCACCAGCGGGTGCAGGGGCATCGAGGGTGATGGTGCCCGTTGCCGCCGTTCCGCCAGTTACGCTGGCTGGAACGATACTGACCGATGTCACACCCACCGCGGATGAAAACAGCTTGGCGGTTTCAGAGTTACCTGCGACATCGACAGAGCGATATTCAACGGAGTGATTACCCGCAGGGATATCGATTGGCGTGGTGTACTCGGCTTCTGTACCGCCATCCAGTTTAAAGTACGTTTTGGAGATGCCCGAGCGGTCATCGGATGCGGTCAGCGTCAGCTTTCCATTCGCAAATGTATGCGTCGTAACCGGTTTGACCTTATCGATACGCACGGTGGTGTACTGCGTGACCTCGTTGTGTCCATCCGTGTCGGTGGCGTAGTACCCAACAGAGTGGATGCCATCCGTGGTCAGATTCACCGTTGCCGTTGAGCCGTTATGGATCACTTCTGCGCCATTGTTTACCGAAGTACGGATGTCCTTGACAGTCGAGCCATTCGCTGTAGCAGTAAACGTGAGCGCGACATTGGACGTATTCCAACCAGCGGCATTCGCGGCAGGAGTTACAGACTTGCTGGTCGACGGCGGGAGAGCGCCAGCGCGGACAAAAATGGCAACGCGGTCATTGAGGCAGTCGGCGATGTAGACGATATTTTCGTTATCGACAGCGATTGTAAGTGGAGTATTCAACTTCCCTGGGGCATTACCAAATCCACCAAACTGGCTTACGTAGTTTCCAAGTTTTGTAAAAACTTGAATCCGTTGGTTGTAAGTATCGGCTACATAAACTAACCCATCTGGGCCCACAGCAACGCCATGAGGGTAATCAAACTGACCCGGACCGTCTCCATAGCTACCCCAAACTTTTCGTAACTTACCCTGTTCATCGTAATACTTGATTCTGTTGTTCCCAGAGTCAGCAATATAAATACCACCCAACGCGTCTATAGCAGCTGACCGAGGATCTTGTAGAGGATCAAACGATGTCCCAAAGGTACGGAGTATTGAGTACATGTTCGTCGTATGAAAGACTTTGTTCTTGGCAGCGTTGACAATAATTCTGTCGTCACTTACACCGTAGGGCACAACGTTTATCCAACCATCACTATTACTAATAAGCGACGGGTTAACTATTGACACATTTCCAAAGATTCGCCCTAGTGGTAATGACTGGTCGCTGTAGATACCAAGATGTTCACGATCATTCCAGAATAAGTACCGCGACTGATCATTAGCGGCATTGAATACAGATTCTCCTGTAATCGTTGTGAAAATTGTATGTTCTTTGAAAGCAAACGGTCCATCGACGTAATTGTGTATTATCGATGTTGTTGTTACTTTAGAAGGTCTTACAATCCTAACCCCAAATATCGAACCAGAGTCTGATTGATAGTTTTGAGCACCGTAATTCCCATAATATTTGGCCTGATTACTGAGACCATATCTAAAAACGGTGTTAAGGCCGGTAGACAAGACAACATACTGACAGTCACTGTATATGAACACTTTGTCAGGACCGGCCGTCGAAAGTTTACAGGTGGCATTTGTCTCAATTTGTCGTAATCTCAGGAGTATTCCATTAGAGTCAAATTGACGGACTTCGTTGTTTTTTACTAACGTGACGAGGTTGCCGTTCCCCAATTTGACAGCAGCTGAGCAATTAAAACCTGTGTTTATAACATCAACCACGACACCGTCGATTCCAACACTTTTGATGACAGGAGAGCCATCAGCGACTAAAACTCCCGATGTGAACCCACTTGTTACGCTGGAAATTGCCGCAGTGAATGATGTTACAAATTCACCGTTTCCCCGCTTAAACACATCGCACTGTCCGTTTGCATATGCATAGACATAGCCATCCGGAGAAACTGCTGCGTCATCGTATGTCTTAGTAGTCGACCAGATTACATCTTGAGTCTTGGTCATGAGCTCAAGCGGAGCCAAATTCAGTATTAGATCCGAGCTGTCCCACTTCAGTTTTCGTGTATCGGTGTGAGGCTGAAGTCTATTACCACCAACCAAATCGACAAAGTAATTCCATATTTCCCCATTGGGCAACATTACCGGACGAAGGCCTGGACTAAGTGTCAACGACTTACTTAGCTCCCCACCCGGCACCCAGCCTTGGCCATACACCTTCGCGGCTGAGGCGTAAAGCATCGCGACCATCATCAGAAAGACGGCGGAGCAGCGAACCAACAAACGCAGGGACTGGGACAAGCTCTTCATACAGGTGACCTTTGGGAAGTAAATAACACAATGTCTACTATGTTAGGGGAATCAATCATAACGCAGGTAACCATGGTTTGTGAAGGTCAAACGTACTCCCCAAAAACCGCCTCACCGAAGACCTCGAGCTGCTCCGCCACTGCCGCGCCGAGCTGGATGAGCTGCTGGAGGGGTGAGTTTTGGTCGGTGGGTTATCGCGGCAGTTATCGATGTGGGGCGGCGGCGGGCTTTGACAGAACAGAGACGGAGTCCACCGCACCCCGGAGGTAGCGCCGAAGCGATGACACAGAGAGGCCATCCGTTCTGCGCGTACCCGATGACAAATGCGTGTTCAGAAACATCAGGGTCGCGACGCGGCTGATATGTTGCACTGATTCACGCGTACTCGATGGCAACGGCTGGATACTCCGCTCACTCCCCGTCGAATCCGTAAAGTCCACATGCTTTGCATTGGCAAGCCAGACAAACGCATGCCCGCCCGCTGGCCATAAGGAAAAAGCATCCCGCCGATGCTCCGGAGGCACACCGCTTTGCTGACGGTCATCCGTTCCCGAAATACCAAGGAGCGGTACGGCAAGCGTTGCATAGCTCTCCTTGACAAAAAATGGCTCTCCCGGACCTTGCGGCGACATCGCAATTCCACAGCTCACACGCTTGTCACGCAGGCTGTCGGCAAGCCCTTTTCCAGTGCCGATAACCGGTTTAAACCATGTCAACGCTGGCCGGATACCGCATACGACCATCGCTGTGTAAGCGCCGTACGAATGTCCCATGACAGCAATGCGCTTCGTATCCATCCGTCGCTTCAGAACGGGATGCTTCTTATTCCACTCGATTGCACTATCAATCGCAAACGAGATGTCCGCGGGGCGGTTACGCGCCTCATCGGCATCATGTGTCATATCCCGAAGATTACGACCAATCCGCAACCCAGTGGTCATCCGGCCAAGATTGCTCCCAACATGCTCCACACAAATGCTGACAAAGCCTTGGGAGGCCAGGTGTTTTGCCTGCGCAAAATGTGTATCAATATGGCCACCCGCGCCATGGGAAATGACAACAACCGCGTGGTTTTCTCCCGCAAGCGGGTAGTGAACCCGAAAGGGAACTGACCGTTTTTTGCCAAATGCGCTGCGCTCAGCCGACAGCAAAAGGTTTCCCGTCGCATAACCGCCAGCTGCCGATAGATCG
>CAIRTT010000605.1 GCA_903881535.1 uncultured Armatimonadota bacterium | reverse complement strand
TCATGAAGCCGTGGAATGAGAAAGGCCATCGTGGTCTTGCCTGCACCACTCGCACCGACCAGCGCCACACGCTCTCCCGGCTTTGCAGTAAAGGTTACATGGTCCAGAGTGAGGTCTGTTGATTCAGGGTCATGCTTGAAGGTGACATCCGTGAAGGATACTTCGCCCTTTGCCGCGGCGATATCGACACGGGTTGGATTCGCGACTTCTCGAATGTCGTGTTGCATATCGAGGTATTCGTACACACGGTCGAAGAGCGACATTCCGCTAATGACTTCAACCTGGATGTTCATCAGGGAAGTCAGTGGGAAGAAGAGTCTGGACTGCAGTGCGGTGAACGCCACGATGAGTCCAATCGTCAGACCGCTTCCACCTGGCTGCGCCATAAAGTAGCCAGCAAGCCAATACACCAGTGCTGGAGTGAGCTGAAAGGTGAGTGGTATTAGATTGAAAAAGAGGCGGAGAATCGACATCGATCGAATCTGCGTTGCAGTCAGTGCATCATTTTCAGTGACAAAGCGGTCCAGAGCGCGCTTGGACTGACCAGTCGTTTTCAGCAGCAAAATGCCGCTCACGGACAGCGTTTCCTGCATCGTGCTTGATAGGTCAGCGTTCTGCTTTGCGGATTGCGTTCGCAGGTCACCCAGCTTTATGCCGAGGCGTGCAGACATCAGTGCAAACACGGGGAGGATGCCAACCGAGAGGAGGGTTAGCCGCCAGTCCATCACTATCATTCCGATGAGCGTTGATATCGCTATGGCTACATTGCTGAGGAAGTTAGCGAGCGTGTCTGATAGGACGCCTTGTACGCCTGCTACATCTCCAATCAGCCGGCTTTGAATCTCACCTGTTCTCGTGGAAGTGAAGAACTTTAGTCCCATCCCTTGAAGATGTTCAAAGAGACGGTTGCGGATGTCCTTGAGGATGCGCTGTCCAAGCAGAACACTAAGGTAGCCGTAAGTCAGGTTGAATGCTGTCGAGCCAAGAGTCGCTAGGAGCGTCAGGAGTGTGTAGTGGGTGACCACGTCGAGGTTTCGTGGTCCGAACCCTTCATCTACAATTTTACGGATGTAGTAGGGTGGCAGGATGCCTGTTGCAGCACTTGCCAGCACTAGCACGACAATAAGAGCCAGTGTAGGCCTGTGCTCTGCAAAAAGTGCAACAACCCGCTTGACTGTCTGCTTGTTCATCCCCTTTTTCGAAGGGGCCATTGGTGATCCGGGACGCATGTATTAGCGTACCGTGGATGCGCCTTCCGTGACTGTGGATGCCTTGTCTACTGGGACATCGGTGAGTGTTGTCTTAGTGCCACTTGGCCATGTGACTTCGACGGACTTGATGCTGGTATTGGACCCAATACCCACGTGAACTCGAACATCGGAAGCGCTCAAGTAGGAGCCATCGGTCTGGCAATGACGCAGTAGAGTCTTGCCATCTGCGAGGGTTATGCGTACCAACGCCCCATGCCCACTACGCGGAGATTTTGTGCCGACAAGTGTCAAGCGAACGTAGTGACCAGCACTTTTCGTTTCGTTGTGTAAGAGAACGGGCTTACCTTCGCTATCGACGACAAGGGCATCCACGAGGCCATCATTATCATAGTCGCCTACCGTCAGCCCACGACCTACGATTGGTGCCAGCTTTCCGACACCACTGGTAGCATTTCGATCTTCGAAGCGTTGCCCAGCCATGTTTTGCATAAAGAAGATGGGCTGCAGGTACGTGGATGACTTGTCGACATCCGCGATGTTGTCCTGAACGTGACCATTGGATAACAGAAGGTCAATAAAGCCATCGTTGTTGGCATCGAAAAACTTAATACCAAACGTAATGAACGGCTGGACGGTATCTGAGAGTCCGGTCATGGTGGACTTATCGATGAAAAAGCCACCACCCTCATTGTGATACAGGGACTTCACTTCGTGGCTGAAGGTTGCGACAACAAGGTCTGGCTTGCCATCGTTGTCATAGTCGCCCCAGTCAATACCCATGCCGCCATGTGCACGGCCTTCACCATCATAGGCTGTCCCGGAGTTTGCACCTTCGTTTGTGAACTTCATCCCGGTGTTCTTGAGGAGGTCGCCCGGAAGCTCATCGTTAGCGATGGCAATACTGTCCTGGCCAGAGAAGTCGAAGTCAAGGACAGCGACGCCGAGCCCGCGGCCAGATACCTTTTTTGCACCGCTTGCAACAGACACATCTGAAAAGTTACCCGGCGCTTTGGCTAGAAAGAGTGTGCCACGTTCAGGGTCATAGAAGCGGGGCCCGCAGGAGGACATGATGCCATTGAAAGAGCAGAGCTGCGGCATCACTTTAGGGCCGAAAATAGCGTAGTTTGCTACATACAGGTCAAGGACACCATCGCGGTTGAAATCCGCAAAGCTCGCGCTTGTTCCCCAAGGTTGTTTGGTGAGTCCACTGCCAGCAGTGACATCGGTGAACTTTTTGCCACTCATGTTCTTGTAGAGGCGGCCATCGCGGTAACCGGTCAGATAGATGTCCTGAAAGCCATCATTGTCGTAGTCGCCAACCGCGCATCCAAGGAAATAGCCCTGAGGATTACCGAGTGCGGATGGATCTTCTGTGAACTTACCGTTTCCATCACCGCGGAAAAGGGTGGTCTTCTTTCCGACGAGCAGGATGTCGAGGTTGTCATCGTTGTCGACATCGATGAAGGCCGCGCCATTGCCGATGGTGCCAAGAATGGTGAGGGGGCGTTTTTCCCGCGGCGTCCAAGAGTAGCCACCGATGCCTGACTGTTCCGTGACATTTACGAATTGGACATCCGATGTCACCGCTGGGCTATTACTGGTAGTTGCAGGCGCTTTCGTGTTGCATCCAGCAAGTGAAATCGCAGCCAGTGCGCAGACAGAGGCGGCAAGTGGAACTGTTATCTTCACGCTGAAAGCCTACCTTTTTTTGGTCGATTCGTTGACGATTTCCGTCGATGCCAGAGCATTGTTGAGCGCTTCCAGACCAAGCTTTGCCTTCTTGGGGTCTTTACGAAGCATTATGGCAGCATCCCGGTGGAGCTTGGCCTTGTTGTTCTCACCACCTGATTCAAGGAGAGCAGCCAGCTTGTCATGGAGCTCAGGTTTCATCGGTTCGCGTCGGAGGAGGTCATCAAGGAAATTCCGCTTTTCCATATAGATGGTCAGCTGACTAAAGCTCTCCTGTGCATCCTTGGCTTCTTTTAGTCTGCCAGCAAGCCTGTAGGCGGTCGCAAGATCTTTTGTTGCGGCAACGTGGAACATGTCATCGGCGATAACGGCTTCGAGGTAGGGAATTGCTTCCTTACCATTTGAATGTTGGACGAGGAGACTGCCAAGCCGTGCCATCGCGGCAATTGCACGTGGTTCGAGTTCCAATGACCGCCGCAGCAGCCGTTCAGCTTCTGCTTCGCGCTGTGCGTTGCGCTTTGAATCGAGGAGAACCGTTGCAAGCTGGAAGTGTGCTTCCGGGTCATCGGGAATATCCGCGAGACGTTCTCTTAGCAGGACTTCGGCTTCATCCCAGCGGAAGATAGCCCGCAGTGCATTCGCGTACGAGATGG
>CAIRTT010000604.1 GCA_903881535.1 uncultured Armatimonadota bacterium | reverse complement strand
GAGCTCTCGTTCACGTTGATCGTTTGTCGCAAGAATGACAATCCCGCCACGTTCCTGCTGCTCACGGATCATGGTCAGAACAACTTCCTGCCCAGCTTCATCTAAGGCGAGACCCGGTTCATCCAAGAGAAGAATCGCAGGCTCATGCAGTGCCGCAAGTGCGAGGCGCACACGCTGCCGCATCCCGCTTGAATAGTTGCCAATCGGGTCATCAAGGCGCTTACCCAGACCGACGTGTGTTAGGAGCTCTTCGATCGGTTTGGATGGCCGGCTCGTGACAGCCGCAAAAAACTGGAGGTTCTCCCGCGCCGACAGCTCAGGGTAGAGGTTGAGCTCTGGGGAAACATACCCAATCATCGAACGTAACATCGCAGGCGCACTACAATCGATATCATTCACGTGCAGTTTTACACTTCCGCCACTTGGGCGGAGCAGACCCGCGATACACCTAAGCAAGGTACTTTTGCCGGAGCCATTTGGGCCAAAGACGCCGATAATCTCGCCGCCCGCAACAGCAAGCGCAAGCTTATTCAATATCTTTCGGCCACCATAGCGCTTCGTAAGGCTTGCCAACGTCAACTCGACAGTCATCAAATTCATGTTACACGCGCAGAGCCTTTCCAGCCGACATCCGAGGGTATGATTGAACCTTGACACCCTGTGGTACGTCAGAGAGCACATGGAGTCGTCAGGCATCAACCAATGCTTGCGAATGCGAAAACAATGCCAATCGCCACTTTTTGGAGACCATCAATAACAATGCACCAGGATGCCGAGCTAATAGCACGGTGCCAACGCGCTGATGCGTCTGCATTCGATGCGATTGTTGCCCGCTATAAAACCAAGATTTATCACTACCTCTATCGCATGACCGGTAATGCAGAAGATGCGGATGACCTTACACAGGAAGTCTTCATCCGGATGTACACCAACATCGGCAAATTCCGCGCAGAAGCAAGCCTCTCCACGTGGCTGTTCAGAATTGCTGGAAACCTTGCGGTGGACCGTTTCCGCAGAACAAAGAATTCCCGCCGGCTAGTGACATCGCTCGATGCACCCATTCAGCCTGGTGAGGAAGAAGCATCCCGGGATGTACCTGACATGTCGATGGCTCCCGAGGTCCTCGTGAGTCGTCGTGAGCTTGCCGGTCAAATCGAGAGTGCGTTGGCCAAATTGCCTCCAAAGCTTCGGTCTGCAGTGATTCTCTTTGATGTCGAAGGGATGTCTTACGACGAAATCGCGGGTGTGGAGGGAATCCCTCTCGGAACCGTGAAATCAAGAATCTTTAATGCACGCGTCGCACTGCGGGATTCGCTGCGTCCGTATTTGGAGACAGAGTGATGGAGACCAAGTTGAATACGTGCCCCAATGCGGAGCAGACGATTGTCGGCTACATCGATGGTAACTTAGCGACCGCCGACCACATCGCGTTTGAGCGCCATATGGCATCCTGTTCTGTTTGCCGCACGATTGAGCGTGAGCTGCGCATGACGCAGACACTTGTACGGACACTTTCATCCGCTGAGCCGCGGCAAGATTTCGAAGCCCGTCTTGCGGCCCGCATCGCCGATGTCAAACTCAAGCCTTCTCCGTGGTGGATGCGCTTTGCATTGCCATCTTATGTGAAGCCTGCGCGGCGCACGCATGTAGCGATTCCTGTCGTCGCAATGGCATCGGTCGTCGCCAGCCTTGGCTTTGCCTATGTCTCCCGCGTACCTACCGTAAAGGCTGGCGCAGTGCAGACCGCCGCTGCATCCGATGAGACAACTGTTCTCTCCGAGCTCGCCAATCAACACCACGCCGCAAGCGCATCCCAAAGCCTTGGAGATACATCCGGTGTCGTCGTTGTCGCATCCGATATGGCAACGGGCGGATCTTGGTGAAAATCGTAACGCGCCGCTGGATTTTGCTGCCGGGGCTCCTAATGCTCACGGCAACAGCATCCTTTGCGCAAGCGCAGCCTGAGCGAACATCAAAGCAACGTCAAGATGGCGGTGATCGTCGGCACTTCGATGGGCCTGAGGAAGAACGGGATGCCCGTCGTGCGCTGTTCCGGATGACACGGGCTACCAAGTCCATTTCGTATTCGGCACGCGAAGTGGTTACTTTTCGAGGTGGCACGGTCGAGTTCGATGTTTGGGTTGACCCTAAGCGTGGCTCCCGCCGTGAATCTGCCGACAAGCGCGGCGACATCATCGTGGATGACCTCAAGCATTGGTGGGTGTTATCGGAACGTATGGGCACACTTGTCGAACGTAACTCGATGCAATCGCAGAACGCTGATCGCAATCGCGAGCTGCTTGTTCAGCTGAAGGACTCGCTCAAGGCGGTCAAGACCGGCGAAGACACTATTGCTGGACGCCCTGTCGATATTGTTGTCGTGTCGCCAAGACTGGATGCCATGGGCATCATCCGCAAATTTTGGATTGACCGCGAGACAGGCTTGCAGCTTAAATCCGAAGAGCGGGATAGCTCAGGACGCGTGCTGCGCTCATCTTACTTCACAGCAGTGCAGATTAATGCTGATCTCAAAGCCATCGACTTTTCCGAGCCAAAGCCCCCGGCTGGCATCTCTATTAAACGGGATGTCAGCATTGTCCACGCAACGTTTGCAGATGCCGATAAGGCTGGAATCACGATCCGGACATCCACAAATGTCCCTGCCGGCTACACGCCGCAGTTCGTTGAAGTCACCAATGCTGGCAAGTGGGTAACGCAGCACTGGGGTAATGGAACCAGCGTGTTGTCCTATTCCCGGATTAAGGGTGGCAGGGGGCCAGCGACAACCGAACCAGCGTTCCGTCAAATCCCAGGCGGACGGCGCGGGTATGTTTGGAATGCAGATGGAGTGATGCATGTCGTGATTGCACCGCTACCCGATGATGTCATCCAAAAATTTGCCGCTGGCCTGCGCTAATCGCTGGACATTAATGGTTGTAAGCATCAGTGCTCCCTGACGGCCCGCTCCACGATGGTACAATTCGGCGCCTGAACCGCTATCGGGGATGGAGTCAGACGCATGCAAAACAAAGCCTTCAATGGGTTTATTTTGGCCTTATCCATCATCGGTATCCTGATCGCAGGCTACCTGTGGAAGTTGCATGCCACCCCGGAACTCATCCCGTGCGGACGCTCCGGCGGCTGCGCCACCGTCGCACTCAGCCCTTACTCCCGGTTCCCGGTCGGCACAGGCCTTCCCATCGCCGCTTGGGGCACCGCAGGCTACATCGGACTTCTAATTCTCTCCGCTATCCGGCTCTTACCACTCCCAGCGCAGCTGACCCGCGTAGCACATACTCTGCAGGGGCTGGGCTTGATTGGCGGCGGGCTGGCATCCGTGATCCTGATGTATATCCAAGCCAGAGTCATCCATGCGTTTTGCAAATGGTGCCTTGCTTCCGAAGTCGTCATGGCATTTATGCTGATTGTTTACATCGTTGAGTGGCGCGGACAGCGCCAATCCGGGCGGCAGACACTGCCTCCAACCAGTTAAGGAGCTATCCAATGAAGATCACCAGTGAAGTGAAAATGTTGATTGTGATGGGTGTGATTGTGGCGCTTGGCGGAGGCTTTCTCCTGATGAGCGGGGATGGCTCGATGTTCGATAAGCCCAACCAGCCTGGCGCGACAAAGCCGGCCCCAGTCGTCATCAAGAAGGAAGACTTCGATAGCGTACTAAAGCTTGCGCCAACCAAAGGCCCGGATGATGCACGCTTCACAGTGCTTGAATTCGCTGATTTTCAATGTCCACTTTGCCGCAAAATGTATGCTGCCGTCTGTAAAGACCTCGGCAAAAAAATCACCGTCAAGTTTGGCTTTGTACATTACCCAATCGAAGAAATTCACCAATATTCGCTGGCGGCAGCCCTCACCGGTGATGCTGCACGTGACCAGGGGAAATTCTGGGAGTTCTACGACGCGATGTTCACGGACACCGACCCGGCATGGAATGATGGCCTTGTTGATGACCGTGCGAAAATTGCAGGGTTGAACTTTGCCACGACCAAGTCCTATATCCAAAGTGAAGAGAACATCAAGAAGATTCAGGCGCTGCGTGACCGCGTCTCTGGACTTGGTGTTCAGTCCACTCCAAGCTTCTGGGTCCTTGACAATAAGACTGGAAAGATTTCACAGGTCGTAGGGGTTGAACTTTACACGGCACTGGCCGAGGCTCCTGGAATGCCGAAGATCGATGCCACCCAGTTTTCAACGCCTGGCCAATAAGTGATATCCACGCTTCTCCTCGTGCGTCACGGAGAGACGGCACACAATGCGGCAGGTCGCTGGCAAGGTCAGACGGACATCCCTCTCTCAGATATCGGGAGGGGGCAGGCTACGCGTCTTGCCGCCAGGCTACCGCAGCTGACATCTGACTTGTTGCCGACAGTGGTCTACTCAAGTGATCTCAGCCGGGCAGTGGAGACAGCGCAGATTTTGTCGATGTCCATCGGGCAACCCGTTCATCACCAGACGTCCGCATTCCGTGAGCGCGGCTACGGCAGCTGGGAGGGCAAGTCGCGTGCTGAATGCGCGGAGCTCTGGCCGGGACACACGCGTCCACACGATGGCGAAGCATGGCCGGATGTCTACAACCGCATGACAACGGGGTTATCCGATGTTCTGAAGTTACATCCGGATGCCAGTTCGATTATGATTGTCGGGCACGGGGCAAGCCTGAAGGCGATTATCGCCGATGTGCTTTATCCGGGGCTGGGGCATCAAGAGCCGCCGGGATGCCTGCTTTCAAACACGGGCCTTACGGTCATTCAGCGCGGGGGAGATGACATTTGGCGCCTTGAACGCCTGAACGACACCCGCCACCTGGAGGATGCAGCATAGTGTTGTTTTTCCAAAAAACCGTAGCCACACCGAAAGTGAATCCAAAAAATCTGCCAAACTTTGCGGTCGTGGCACCTGGCATCTACCGGGGGGCGGCTCCGACGGCGAAAGGCCTCGAAGAACTCAAAAAGCTGGGCGTCGTCCATGTCATCGACCTGCGGATTGAACGTAAAGGCCAGGATGACGAAGCCGCAGCCGCAAAACGCCTCGGGTTGCAACGCACACGGATCCGGATGGGGCGGGAAGCTCCCACCGAAAAGCAAGTCAAGGAATTTATGGCCATCATCCGGCAGGCAAAGACAAAACCCGTCTTCGTGCACTGCCAACACGGGGCTGACAGAACAGGCGCGATGATTGGAATCTACCGGGCTGCGGACTGCGGCTGGAAGTTCGATGATATTTGGAAGGAAATGCGCCGCTTTGGCTTCAAGATATATCTTGGTGAGCTAAAGGATAGCGTCCGGAAACGGTCAAAAAAATGAGTCGCCAGCTCGGGCCCGTCAAACAGTCGCGGCCCTGGTTTATTGATTTGCTATCAGCAGCCGCATTTCTGGTAGCCGGCTTTGCCATTGTTAAGGTTTTGCGCGGCTTCCCAATGGCGGCAGTCTTTGCTGGAATCATCGCTCTCGGCCTCTCGTGGTATACATCACGCTCCGCATTTATGACGTTGTTTGGTCTGCGTGACCGTTTTCGGCGCTAAACCAGAGAAAAGCAGAGCATTTTGGGGATTGCGATGCTTGCGTATCAGCATTTCTTCAGCAACGCAGTCATTTCACTATTCGCGTGTAGCCGTACGACCGGTTCCAGATGGCATTTGCCTGCGTGATATTCTTTTTGTGTTCAATTTATTCAGGATGATGTTATGCCCAAAGTACTCGTAAGTGATCCCGTTGCCGCCGAAGGTGTTGCTGTGCTCCGCCGTGCTGGATTCGATGTTGATATCCGTACCGGTCTTTCTGCAGCCGACCTGAAAGCGATTATCGGCAACTACGATGCGCTTGCGGTACGCTCTGAAACCAAGGTCACCGCGGACATTCTGGCGGCGGCGACAAACCTCAAAATCATCGGACGGGCCGGCGTCGGCGTAGACAACATCGATGTTGCCACCGCGACCAATCAAGGCATACTTGTCGTCAACTCACCCGAAGGCAATACGATTGCAGCGGCTGAGCTCACAGTAACCGTTTTGCTTTCCATGGCACGGAATGTTCCTCAGGCACACGCATCCATGAAAGCCGGAGAGTGGAAGCGCTCAAAGTTCGTGGGCATTGAAGTCTATGGCAAGACGGTTGGCGTCATCGGACTTGGGAAAATCGGTCGCGAAGTTGCAAAACGCCTCCTTGCGATGGAAATGCGTGTTGTCGCATTTGATCCCTTCCTCTCAGCGGAGCAGGCTTCCGCACTTGGAATTCGCTTGCTTGACCTCGATGCTCTTTATGCCGAGGCTGATTTCATAACCGTACACGTTCCAAAGCTGAAGGAAACCTCCGGGATGATCGGGGCGGAAGCTTTTGGCAAAATGCGGGATGGTGTCCGGGTTGTAAATGTCGCCCGTGGCGGCATCATCCAGGAGAAGGCTCTCCTCGATGCCCTTGCCAGTGGGAAGGTCGCTGCGGCAGCGCTCGATGTCTGGGAAAGCGAGCCAGTTGACCCGGCGCATCCGCTTGTCCTACATCCAAATGTTGTGGCGACACCGCACCTTGGCGCATCCACGGAAGAAGCGCAGGTTGGCGTCGCGGTTGATATCGCAGAGCAAATCGTAGAGGTCCTTACAGGTGGCTCCGCACGCTCGGCTGTCAATATGCCATCCCTTGCACCTGAAGTCCTGCAGAAGACTGCACCATGGCTCCGCCTCGCTGAGAAAATGGGCAGCCTCCAGGCACAGCTCGCCAAAGGTAACATCACCCATGTCGAAGTTGGCTTTGCCGGTGACTTTGATCGGCGTCAAACAGTGCACATCACACGCGCATTACTCAAAGGCCTCCTCCAGCCAGTGCTTTCCGATAGCGTCAACTACGTCAATGCTCCAGCACTTGCGGAATCTCGTGGAATTAAAGTGTCGGAAACCACTCGGGGTAAGGCGGATGAATGGGGACAGACGCTGACACTTGTTGCAACCGATAACAACGGGGAACACACACATGTCGGAACGATTTTTGGAAAGAGTGATCCACATATCGTGATGTTGGACAGTTACTCAATGGACTTCCGCCCGGAGGGATTCCATATCATGATTCGTAACCTTGATAAACCGGGTATGGTAGGTAAAATCGGATCCATTCTGGGTGAGGCTGGCGCAAATATTGCCGGGATGTACCTCGGACGCGAGTTCCGGCAAGGTACGGCCGTGATGGCCCTTTCCCTCGATGGACCGGTATCGGATGCGACAATGGCAGAAATCCGCGGTGTCGAAGGAACCATCAGCGCCCGACTGGTAGAGCTCTAGGAAAAGCCTCCAGCCTGCGCCGGATTCCACCGACAATCCTATGTGGCACTCAACTTGCTGAGTGTCTATCAGCAATAGGCTATGTTTAATCTAGGCTTTCGAACCAGGCGGGCTGAAAATGCACCGCAAATAAAACGTGATCTCCAGCTCGCTGTGCTAGCTGACATCACATCGGCACGCCATGGCATTGGGACCGTTGCTGCCGCATACGACAAGCTCTACGATGAAATCGCACGGCGGATGCCTCGCGGCGTCACGTTTGCTGTGACATCCGCAGAACGTGCCGAAGGCCGCACCAGTATCTCCGCAAGCCTAGCTTGCGCCGCGGTTCGTCAGGGGAAAACGGTTCTCCTCATCGATGCTGACCTGCGCCACCCACAGCTCCACGAACTCTTCGCACACACCGGACTGAGCATCGCGCCAGGTCTGGTCGAAATGCTCGTCGGAAACCTTACCAGTCCATCGGATGCCGTTCATGAATCTGGCATCCCAGGGCTTTACATCGTCCCAGCGGGCAGGATGCAGGTCTCCGATGCTAGCGCGCTCCTTGAGTCGCCAACCATGCTGCGGATGCTAAAATCCCATCTGCCGCAGCTTGCCGACATCATCATCATCGATACGCCACCCGTACATGCTGGTGAACCTGGAAGCAAGATCATCCACCAGGCAGATGGCGTAATCATTGCCTTGCGCGTCGGGCATTCCCAAATG
>CAIRTT010000603.1 GCA_903881535.1 uncultured Armatimonadota bacterium | reverse complement strand
TGCTTTAGGAAATTACCCAAAAGTCGTTTGCCATCTTCCGTAAGGACGCTTTCAGGATGGAACTGGACGCCTTCGATGGGAAGTGACCGGTGGCGAATTCCCATTATTTCTCCGTCATCCACCGCTGTGGCTGTCACTTCGAGGCAATCTGGAAGGCTTACCTGTTCGATGCTTAGGGAGTGGTAACGGGTCGCGACGAACGGATTTGGCATCCCTTCAAACACACCCGTGTCTAAATGGCGGATCTGGCTGGTCTTTCCGTGCATTAATCGTCCTGCGCGAACGACTTTTCCGCCGAAGGCCTGTCCGATGGATTGGTGGCCCAGGCAGACACCAAGGATTGGAAAGAGTCCTGCGCAGCGGGTGATTGCCTCTACAGAGATTCCGGCTTCGGTTGGCGAGCATGGTCCAGGCGACACAAGTAGGTGTGATGGCGCCAGCTTAAGAATTTCATCCACGGTGACCATGTCATTGCGTTTAATCACCATTTCAGCACCAAGTTCGCCGAGGTAGTGGACGATGTTGTATGTGAAGGAGTCGTAATTGTCGATAACAAAGATCATTGCGTTGCCTTCTCCCGGTTGAATATGGTTCTGGAGTAAATATCACAGATGGTTAATTCGTAACTTTCGTACCACTGTTGCTGTCCCAGCGACTGTGCGGAGCGGTGTTCCGGATGATTTCCCCATGCATGTACAGCATCCAGACTCTTAAACTCACCCAACGTGACGGTTTCACCATCTGTGTGATGAAACGTCTTATGGTCTAAATACCCTGGAATTGTCGATACCAGCTGTGACATCTGCGCCGCGACTTGGTTATAGGCCTCAGGTTGAAGTCCAGTCTTTCTGGAGCGAAATATCACGATTTTGTGCTGATTCATGTCACTCAGACTGCCCTTCATTGATGGGATGGTCATCCAATTCCAGGTGATCCCAGCGTGATTCATCCTCATCAAGGTCAAATTCCTGTACCCAGACATCCCCTTGGACCCAGCCTGCGATACGAAAGCATCGCTTACACTGAAATATAAGGCGTGGCATGCTTTGCTGATTGCTATTGACGCCGGTCATATCGGGACTGGAACCGATTTGAAGTTCTCCGCCCTCACACGATGGCCTCAGAATTTCAGAGCAGCCGGGGCACGTCATTACCATCCGCTTGGAAATCAGCTGCCCCATTCGTTGAAGGTCATTGGAATCGATTTGTGGACGTTGTCTATCCGGCAGAATGCGCCGTCGCTTGATCATTTGCGCTGATCCAGGCCTTTTTCCGCCAGCTCCACAGCACGTCGGATCGCTCCGCTCTTGTTGACAGTTTCGATGTATTCCGTGTCGGCCACAGAGTCAGCAACGATGCCTCCCCCAGCCTGAACGTGAACAAGACCATCACGAATCAGCGCGGTTCTCAGGGTGATACAGGCATCGAATGAGCCTTTGTAGGACAGATATCCAATCGCTCCTCCGTAGGTTCCCCTTCTGCAGGGTTCAAGTTCATCGATGATTTGCATCGCTCTTACTTTCGGTGCCCCTGAGAGGGTTCCCGCTGGAAACGTTGCCCGGAGGAGATCAAATGCATTACGATCGGGTGCAAGCTCACCGACAACATTGCTAACAATGTGCATCACATGCGAATAGCGTTCAATAACCATCAGTTCATCCACGAGGACGCTTCCGTAACTACAGACACGTCCGATGTCATTGCGAGCGAGATCAACGAGCATGATGTGTTCTGCCCGTTCTTTTTCATCTGCAAGTAGCTCAGCAGCAAGCTGGTCATCCTCGACCCGGCTGTTTCCGCGTGGGCGTGTACCAGCGATTGGCCGGATGGTGACTTTGCCGTCATCTTCGGTCACGAGGACTTCTGGGGATGCGCCGACGAGGGTGGTCCCGGTATCGAACTGCAGATAGTACATGTACGGGCTTGGATTAATGGCGCGAAGTGTCCGGTAAATATCGAAAGGATCGGCATTGAGAGGACGTGTAAAGCGCTGTGCGAGGACGACTTGGATGATGTCACCGGCGGTGATGTACTCTTTCGCGGTTGAGATCATCCGATCATAGTCATCCCGTGTGAGATTCATGTCCCAGTGACCATCCGGCGGAGGACATTCTGCCTTCTGTGCATGGCGCGTTGGTCCATCTGGGCGTGGCGCAAGCGCATCGGACTCGAGCTGCCTCAGAGCCGCACAAGCATCATCATAGACGTTGTCGATATCTGCTCCATCCGGGCAGTGCGCATTAGTAAGAAAGATGAGCCGGTGTTTCACGTGATCAAAGATGACCATTGTGTCGACAAGGAACATATGGATGTCATCCACGCCTGTATCATCGGCTGCGGTTGTCGGGATGGGCTCGAGGTGTTTTATCCAGTCCCACCCGATGTAGCCCAGAGCTCCTCCAACAAAGCGTGGCAGGCCAGGCCGGTCAACAAATCGTACATCCTCAAGAATTTTCTGAATGACCTGCATCGGTTCTTCACCTGCTTGCAGTTCTGTTTCAGTAACTGAGTCGTTTTCGGTGAACAGGATCTTATTTCCCCGGGCGCGGAAGCTGCAGTTAGGATCTGCGCCAAGAAATGAGTATCGGGCCAGGCGTTCGCCGCCGGCGACGGATTCGAGAAGAAATGCATTTGGGCGGTCAACAAATCGACGAAAAACCGACACCGGTGTTTCCATGTCAGCAAGCACTTCGCGTGTGATGGGGATGACATTCCCTTGCTTTGCCAGCTGGTGAAATGTTTGTCGATCTGGAGTGATTTCAGTTGAATACATAGCTTGCCACAAAAAAAGCAGGTCCGTCTGACCTGCGTGTACTAGTGAACT
>CAIRTT010000602.1 GCA_903881535.1 uncultured Armatimonadota bacterium | reverse complement strand
GCAGTCGCATGGAAGGGAACATGGGCATCACCAACGTAGTGCGATAAGTATGCCGCTTGAACGAGCACATCCTCCCAGCGCTTTTCCCGGAATGCCTTTACAAGATTGGAGCGGACCCGACCTATTGTCCACGGGTTCACACCATCTATGCGAAGCTGGTCGTATGTTCGGAGCTTAAGTACTGCGTCAAAATCAGTCGGAATTTTGAGAGCATCTGTTCCGACTCCAAAATTTTCCGTATCAAGAAAATGCCTAGGAGCTTCGGAGTGATCGACACGATTACGCCATCTGTCCGGATGTGAGCTCGCATTCGCAAACCATGTCTCATTCTTACTGAGCCATTGCTTAAAACTAGATGCAGGAAGATTTGCAATGGCTAGTCGAGCAACAAATTTGTGCCCGGTTCCACCCCATGCTTGAACAGAATCGCCATTCGCTAAAATAATGGCCAATCCGCAAATCGTAAGAAGATGACTGACACTTTTCATCGTTGATGTACCTGAAAGCTAACGTCACGAAGGATCTCGGAGGATGTGTGAATGCGAACACAATATTTCCCAGGACCTGATATCGACATTGTCGGGATATTGTAATCGAACGGGAGACTGTCGCCATCATACTGGTCGACGCTTGGTAGATGGACTGGAAACTGTTGTGGTTCGCCTAATACGGACGAATCTGGTGCAACTACAGCCACATAGATATGTATCCGCTTGCCACGAACATCGGGAGTGAGCTCAAGCTCAAAAAACAAAACCATCCCATCCCAAGTAATCGGAAAGGAATCAAACATCAAGTCGCGATGAAGTCCAATATCTACCAGATCAATCCGACCGTTTTCGTGTTTTTCGATACGGTCGACAAGCATTGCATTTAGGATGTTCATTTCGATCCCTGTCGATTCTGCTGTATTGCCTTGATAATTACTGAGAGGGCGAACAATGCAAAGAAGAAGCTTGAGACAACCATCGCATAAAACAGCCGTGGATCAGGAAGCCCGTACATCATGACGGTTAACCAAACAAGGATTCCAAATGAAACAGCCTGTCTAGATACAAACAACCAGAACAGCTGCTGATTCGTCAGTAATCTTCGCTTCACTTTTCCACACTCTGTAATTCAGCTTCGAGAAGAGCCACCTTCTCTGCACGTTCTTTTCGTAATCTACGATAAAGGCCAATGGTTGCGCGATGAATAATGAGACTGGCAACGGTGAAGAGACTGACACTCCACCAGTTTTGTTTGGTCAGTCCCCAGACGATCAAGAGATTCATCACGATGCCTGCCGCGAACCTTCCAAGTAAAGTAAGTAAGTCTGCAGGATCTGTGAGAGGCGTTTTGGAAACGTTAGTCATGAATGGCTCCGGTTTCAAATGCACACATGATTTCCTCTAAGGAATTTTCGTGAACGATAATGCCTAAAAGGTTGATGTCGTTCATATTCGCGAAGGCGGTCAGGTACGTATGGACGTCTGATGGCGGAATTGTTGAATCAACCATAGGGGTATTCCATGGGGATGGATCAGGTTGTGTCGCTAAATCTAGCTGGGCATCACTTGAAAGTACGAAATCGCAATCAGCGATATCAACAAGATGTACAAGGGTTACCCGTGGCCCGGCCGCGATCAATGAGTTGAGAGTTCTCCGCCACATGTGGGAACGGAAATCAGAGATAACAATTAGGTGACCCGTACCAGATAATCGCATTAGTAGGCTTCGGAGCAAGTATGCCGTTTTTTCAGACTTAGGCGTATTGCCATTCGTAGCCAACTGCCCTACACAGGTTACGTTTTGTGACGACCATTTATTTCGCGATTGACCACTCGCCCCGACACGAATGACCTTTGAACGGTTCACATCTTTTGAATGAAGATAAATCGCGATGTCACCAATGAGGCGGGAGACTTGTCGTTTGAACGACGATTGGTTAGGGATAGAAGCTACCACTCTGAGCGATTCAGACTCATCGATGACAATTACATTTTCAGAAGTGGTCGAATCAAGCAGCGACTCGATCAATAACTTGATGGCGACATCGGATGTTTCCTGCTGATCAACAATAGTGTATTGACTACGAGTTGGTACCAGATTGGTACACAACACTCTGTCAAGTCTTTCCCGAAATGTCGACTTCATCGCGTATATGTTATCCCGCACCGACACATCAATTCCGTACAGATAATCACAACATCTATTTACTGTCGAAAATCATGGATCGGTGCAGTGACATAACTTGATTACGCCAATTGATCGATCCTCTGCTCATCAAACATTTAGTGTGTATCCGTAAATTTTGATACGAACAACGACAACCCGCCACCAAACAGAATCGCGAGACCATGCACAACGATTGTCTGTGTGGATACCTCGATGAGGGACACTAAGAGCATGACAAGAAAGAAACTGAGCTTCTGAACTGTCTTGAAGGTCGAGATTCTCAACAATAGAAGATAGCCCAGCGCCGTAAAAATGGTCCAGCTCAACCCCAAAACTTCAATAGGAGTCCGGGTCAGTACGGCAAGTACCCAAACGGTTGTGAAATGGGTTGTCAACGCTAAGGCCATTATGACAACGGTGCGTTTCTTACCAATGGCCTCTTCAAGTTGATTTAAGACCAAGAATCCACCAAATATGTTGAGACAAAGATGAAGATAATCTGCATGCAAAAGTGGTGATAACAGGATTCGAAATGACGTCGGAGCTTTTCTAAGTGGATCAAATTTAAATGCAAGGAGAGAGATCATCACTGAAACCGTCAAAAGGCAATTAGCAACGAATTGAGTCCTACGGTGCGGTTCCGTACGATGCAAAAACAGATACATCCAAGCGATTGGCATACTGAATGCGATTACACTTCGTATTACATCCACGGTTCAAGTTATCATGTCAGGGTAGAGATTATTGCTGGCATATTCTGGATGAAAGAGGAAGACCTACGAAGATGGAACTTGAAGATTCACGCGATTTGGAGCTTATCCTTGACAAGCAGGATGCTGCACTTAAACTGTTAGCCAAGCTTCGAATGAAGAGTTTTCCGACAGTAAATAATGTCGCTCAATCTAGTAGTCAACGCCGTCAGTACAGACGGTGGGCAGCTCCAGAATCGATAAACATTACAATTTTTAGTGATGATTGGTTTACGTTGAGTGTAGTAGATGTAGGTATCGGTGGGGCTAAAGTAGTTCGTACTGAAAGTATTCCTCGGACTGGTCCTTTTGTATGTAAATTGGGTGTTGGTTCATTGAACAATGTTTTGGTATTGGCTGACATCATGTGGATGGCGGATCAGTTTGTTGGAATTCGATTCGAATTTGACAATCAAGATGACCATGACATGTGGGCCGAGCATCTTGTTGATACTCTACTCGGCAAACTGTCTATCTAAGCTTCGACTACGTGGCAGTTCAATTTTGACTTCAAATCCATTTGATGTGGCTGTAGCAGTGAATACACCACCCAATGAAGTCGCCCGGCCCCGCATTGAATCCATTCCCAGCCCGGAAGTGCCCTGTAAGGTCATCGCTTCTTTCCCATTATCAGTGATTGAAATGGTCACAATGCTACCAGTCAAGCTGACCGCGATATCGACTGTATCGACGCTCACTCCATGCCGAACAACATTTGTAAGGGCTTCCTGGACGATGCGCAGTACGGGTATCGTTTGATGATTTCCAAGGCAATCCATAGAGTCGGACCCTAATATTTTTACTGCAATTCCTGTTCTACGTGACCATCTGGCAACCTCTCGACTAAGGACTTCTGAGAGTGGGGCATCAACACTCCAAGGATGGTTGAGAAAGGTCCAATCCCGAATCTGTTGCATAGATTGGCGAACAACATCGGCTTCCTCACGAAACAAATCAGCGGCCTGATTATCACCATCTTTTTCTCGTAGGCGCCCCATGACTTCCATCCGTAAAACAGTTGCCGCAAGAGCATTACCTATACTGTCATGGATTTCTCTTGCCAATGAAGCACGTTGGTTTGAAAGAGCAAGATCGCTTCTAAGTGCTGCAACTTCAGACTGTGCTACTTCAGCTTGCACACGTAGCCTGCGCATTACGGAACTTACAGCAATGATCAATCCCATTCGGACGAACATTTCCAGGAAGTAGCCAACCCAATCGTTAGTCGCGAGGGGAGTCGGAAGTGTACCGAGGAGAAGTGCTAAACACGCGATTGAGCGCGTTACTGTCGCAACAAATCGATCCTCTAGGATTGTCTCACCAGCAACGACAACAAATGTCACGACCCATA
The DNA here is from genome assembly GCA_903881535.1 of uncultured Armatimonadota bacterium. Taxonomy (GTDB): domain Bacteria; phylum Armatimonadota; class Armatimonadia; order Armatimonadales; family Armatimonadaceae; genus CAIRTT01. The sequence continues at coordinate 2,345 of CAIRTT010000602.1, read as the reverse complement.
ATGGCGAGTGGAGGGCCCCAGTAAATCGTAAGCCCAACACGATACATGTGAAATCTACAACAGCAAAAATCCAACCAACTTTGATTTTTGGTTTTACTGTTCCAGAATAGGTCGAAACGGCTTTCCTAAGTGACAAATTCGTTGCAGCAACAACGAGAACGCAGAGCATCGGGACAAACAATATCTGCGGTGCCTTGGCATCAAACCCGAAGTGTCTGGCTATGATCCAGAGCAATATGCCCAATATACACATCCAATAGACGCTCGCGGGTCGCTTTCGCAAGTAGTCCATAAAGGGCGTAATCATGTGATTATGTTATAGGTTTCCATCCAACGAAACTTTGAACAATGCAGCCCTTATCGCATCTCGAGCCTTGTCTGCTGTGGTTTCGGGATTTTGACCAAGCTTCAAATCACTTGAACGCATCGTGAAGACAACACTGCCTCTGATAAGAACACTCGAACCGGCCCGAGTTACATCGAAAAGCTCTGTTGGTACATCCAATGCCTTGTCAAGTACGATCGATACCTGTGTGAGGTAGGCTTTATCCGACGATGTAAGCACTGCACGACCATCCAAAAGTAGCTCAAAGATAACAGTTTGATTTTTGGCAGGCATCACACTTAGCCGGAGCTGGTTAGTTGTTTGTCGTCGATTGATCGGAATCGATGCAAAGTCCAATTTACTCTTTAACGAAGCAACACGTTGTTTTTCAGGAGGGTGGGTTCGAAAGATTCCAAGGTCAACTTCAGGACGATTCCTTTGATCTCTGGCAAGCCGCTCCATAAACGTCAGTGCTCCCACTGGATTGAAACCAGCTAGGCGCGTCAACTCAAATCCGGCACTATCTGCATCCCGTTCCGCCTGCTGCGAGTAGCCATTAACTTTTTGTAAGGCAACGAGCTGGAGACCGGTTATTAAATTTCCAGTGTCGGTTGCTGGTACCTTAGCAAAAATCGCAGCAATTGCACCAATCGCAAGCTGGGTATTCAACTTGTCCTGCTCTTTTTGCAGCTTCAAAATGTGATGGTGGGCGGCATGAATTACTTCGTGTGCGAGCACCCCAGCGAGTTCATCATCCGATTGAACGTAATCAAGTAAGCCTCTGTTGACATACAGCCAACCTCCGGGCAATGCAAAAGCATTTACATCCTTGTCATCAACAATGTGAAATCGATAGGTATATGGTGTTCGGTTTTCTGTGCCGTAGGTAGCTGGAATGACGGTCTTATTGGCGATGGTTGCCAAGCGAGACCCAATCGCATTTACGCGTGCCAGTAAAACAGGATCTGCAATCAGTTTCATTCCTGATTTCAGCATTTCGTCGTGAGCTTCGCGCCCAATCTTTATTTCTGAATCTTCCACTGGTGGCTGTGCCGCACAAGTACCAGTGAAATAGCCGCTAAGAAGGACGACAGCAATGAGTAAGCATTTGAGGTGCATATGAATATTGTACGCTCAAAACCGGTTGCAAGATTCCATCCAGAACTAACGAATTAGCCGTCGTCCACCGGCAAAGTGTCCGGAGTAATACCCACTTTTCAATGTGTCTATTCGTACAGCATGACCACGGGAACTTGCATGGATGAACATGCCATTTCCAGAATAGATACCCACATGGGAGATTCCACGCCGACCAGCCGTGTTGCGGAAGAAAACCAGGTCACCCTTAGACAGCAAGGTTTTGGAAATGTGCTGTCCAACTCCAAATTGCTCTGCAGCAGTACGAGGGAGCTTAACGCCAACCTTCCGGTACATCGCAGATGTAAATCCTGAGCAATCGAACGTCCCACCGCCGCTTGTCCCGTAGCGATAGGGCGTCCCACGGTGTGAAATGGCACGGCTCATTAGGGTCGAGCGGACTGGACTTGGGGACTTGGTCGATGCAGCGAGTTCTTGTGCAAAGCCGACCACAGAGTTGCGCTTGTCTGAAATCGGATCAGTGATAGTGACTCTGCTCTCCAAGGCGTTCTTGGTGGTTGGCACAGAGTCTGGAAGCTGACCGTCGGCCACAGTCGAAACCGTTGATTCCGACTTCTGCTTTACGGCTGCAGTGGCGCGTACGTGCACGGGTTGCGGAGTTGATGTCCGTCTAACGGCTACCTTCGCCTTAGGAAGATCTTTACGATTAGAAATGCGGGCTGGGCGTGTTGGAGCGACAACCTTCGTTATGCGTGCTTTACTAACATTGACAAGATCACGGCGAATCCAGCCATCGGTACCACGCTTCGTTACGACATGGACCCAACCAGACTTGGTAGACAGAACCGTCAACGTGGCATTGTGGTCCATCAAGCCAAGGGTTCTTGAAGATTCGCTAGGGGTATCCCGCAGCTTTGCGGTG
>CAIRTT010000601.1 GCA_903881535.1 uncultured Armatimonadota bacterium | reverse complement strand
GCCATCCACTATGTGCATAATGGCGGGCACCGCTGGAACGCATGTCCCAATAAATAATGCAATCGCTGCAGCATACGCAAGGAGGGTTGCTTTACCCTGAGACTTTGCGACCGCCGAACAGGCGATACCGATGCTGCCATAGACCATCGCCGAAAATGTCAAAAGGACATACGCCAATAGGATCTCTGAAGGCGCAACGCCTCCCGTGAGGAACACGATAGCCGTGACCGGGAGCGAACCTACGAGTAGCCAGATGATAAACAACGCGATGCTGCAAAGCTTGCCTACAACGATGTCCGCTGGCTTCAATCCCGTCAGCAAAATGGTGTCGAGTGTCTGTTGTTCACGCTCGGCGACCAGCAGACCACTGGTAAGCCCCGGTGTGATTAATGTGACCAGCCCAAGCTGCATCCAAAAGGTCATCGCCCAGAAGCCCTGTCCGATCTCACCAAGAGGAACAGCGGAGCGCATGGCCTCACTCATCAGGATCAGGCCACCACAAATCAGCACCTGAAGCAGGACGTAGGCAAAGAGCAGCTGAAATGCGCGTGCGCCGCGGAGGCGTGTGCGGATTTCCTTCTCAAGAATGGGGTTCATCGGGATCGTCATGTGGATAGATTCCTTATGCCACCAGGCCACGGGTGAGGTTCATAAACACGGCTTCGAGGTCGGTCTGGACCTCTCCAAAGCTGACAATCCGCACCTTTGCCGTAATCAGCGCGAGGAGGAGGTCATTTTGGGCATCAATGCCGCCATCAAATTGAACATCGAGGACTTCGCCGCGCTCGGCAACATTCCGGACACCAGCCAGCGGCGCGAGGACTTTACTTGCCGTTGCCTTATCCTCCGCCGGGACCTTAATCTCCAGCACACGCGCACCAATATTGTCGCCGATCAGCGAGTCAATCGGCCCGGAGACGAGGAGCTTGCCTTTCTCGATAATCCCCACGGATGTACAAAAGTCCGCGAGCTCCGGCAGGATGTGCGAGCTCACAATAATGGTCTTGCCAAGGTTTCGCAGCTCTTTGAGGAGGTCTCGAATTTCGATGCGCGCGCGTGGGTCGAGACCACTCGCTGGTTCATCGAGGAGCAGCACTTTAGGGTTATGCACCATTGTGCGTGCCAGACACAGCCGCTGCTTCATGCCGCGGGAGAGGCCCTCGACGTAGGCATCTTTTTTGTTGGACAGATTGGTGAGGTCGAGAACCAAGTCAATCAGCCCCGGGCGGTCGCCCTTTGGAACCTTGTACGCTGCGGCGAAAAAGTCGAGGTATTCCCAGACCTTGAACTCATCGTAGACGCCGAATGTGTCCGGCATGTACCCAATCCGCGCCCGGACGGCATCCGGGTTTTCCACCACATTTATGCCATCCACAAATGCCGTACCTGTGGTCGGTTCGAGCAAGGTTGCCAGAATCTTGATGGTGGTTGTTTTGCCGGCGCCGTTTGGACCAATAAAGCCAAAGATTTCACCTGGGCCAAGCGCAAGCGAGAGGTTGTCCACCGCCGTCAGCTTGTCGTAGCGCTTGGTGATATTTCTGAGGTCAATACGTAGCGGTTCGTTCATGCTATTTCCAAATCAAAAGCCTCTGAAAACAGGGCCAGTTCTGTCATCCTATTCTAGTTTTGCTCCCTATGCATCAAACTCGCGGGGGCCATGCTTTGCCGCAAGCATCGTTAGCCACCCGACCAGCGCAGTGAAACCAACCGACCCAACAATATAGCTAAGCGCACTTGGTAAACTGCGCATTCCAATGATCACTTCTGCAAATCCACCAAGAGCTGGTAGTCCAACCGCAATAAACGGGGATCCCAGCAGCATCATCGTGAGCAGCGCCGCCTGCAGGCTGGCCGAGCGGCTGTTACGGTTGATGGCCCCGAGCAACATCCCGATAGAGGCAGCAACCCCAAGCATCGCAATCATTAATGCCGGAGCCGTGAACACAGAATGCCACGCTGCGCCGCTTGCAATCAACCCGATGGTAAGCATCGGCAGCATCGCGGTAATGATCAACAACCCGGGGACACAAGCTGCCACGGCTTTACTGATGATGATTTCACGGAGCGAGATGCGCGATAAAAGCATCGCGTTCCAAGTCTGCTTCTCTCGTTCTTTGGGGATACTTGTCGCTGCCGTCTGAACCGTCATCCAGATTGCCGCCGCGATGCCAAGATAAACACGGTATGCAGCGTTTTGCCTGAAATCCGCGCCATCTGCAGCGGTGAGGATGGTGAACACAAACATCATCCCGATCAAGCCGCCAATCAGTGTCCAGCGCAGACTCCCCGCGCGGCTTTGTGACCCGGCGGGCATCAGGATACTGCGAAGCTCTTTCGCAAGCAGGGGATGCTCGGAAACCATGGGCACCTTAAGAAGCGCGTTTAGGATGACTTGCTGGATCGGCGTTGACATCGCAGTGGATGCAGCAGTCTTCTTGCTCTCCACGTGTTGCGCGGGTAGCTTTGCCGCATGCGTTGCCCGGAGCGCTTCGAGACGTCGCTGTGCATCGGGTACGTTTATTGCAATAACTTCTTCCTCAGACTTTGCCAGCTGGCCAAGCGTCATCAGGTAAAGCACAGCACTTCCGGCAATCGTTATGGCTGCCATAATCCAGTTTGGGAAATTGGATACGGGGGCATCGACGATAGTTCGAAGCCTGTCCGGCATAATCAGCAACCCAACGGCAAAGATTGGATTCGTTGAACCAACGCGGAGGTTGACGATGTTGCCGATGACGGTGCTGATAAAGGCTGCGAGGACGGTGCCGCCCTGCGCTTTTTGTGTCGATGCGGCAGTGCTGCTTACATAAACGGAAAGTGCGGTCGCGAATAGCGTCGATGCACCCATGATGGCTTGAATCAGCAACCATTTTTCCAAGCCAATAGTCTTCGCCACCGGTGTGATCAGGAGAAGCAGGGCGAAAAGCGCCTGCGTGATGATTGCAGGGAAGGCCGCGCTAAACCACTTGCCCAAAATGATGCGCGTGGTGCCAATGCGGGACAGGCGAAGCGCATCCCAGGTTTTGTTATCCCGCTCGCCCGCGATACTCGCGGAGCCGGAGAGGAGTACGAGCAGGATGTTGATGGCTGTGAGTACACTCCCGGTGATACCGGGTTCGATGAACGTAAAGAACCCCGTGGAAAAGAGCACCAGCGCGAGAATGATTGGGCGCGTGTAGCGCTCAAAGCCTTTCGCACCCCCGATGCCTGACCACTGCCTGACGGTCAACCCAACAATGGGATTGTTGCTGGACACGCTACGGCTCGCGGATGGTTGTGGCTCCTCCGTAGCTACTTCGTCGTGGGTGTTGAGCTGTGTTGGTGGCGGGATATGCCCCACGGGATGTTCATCCACTAAATGCGAGGATGATTGTGTGCCAGTGGGTTGTTCCTCCTCAGGCAGCTGGCGAAGCATTACGGAGTCATCTCCGGAGGGCCATCCGAGAGACGGCGAAGCATCACGACGGTGAGCAGCCAGCCCACAAAGGCACTGGTGATGTAGAAGAACAGTGGGATGCCAACGCTCTGCCAAGGCTGCAGTGGAG
>CAIRTT010000600.1 GCA_903881535.1 uncultured Armatimonadota bacterium | reverse complement strand
TTCCAACATCGTGGCTATATGTTGTGTCGGCAGCGGGGGAATTGGAACAGAAAAACACCGACTTGCAATTGTTGGTAGAACGGCTGATTGGCTTGTGGTGCACAGGAAAAACTGGACATATGACGGCGGCTCTTCGAGAACTTTGAGAATGGAGTTTGCTGACTCGTCATTAAATGTGTGGGCAGCAGTGATAATAACGATCCGCCAGTTACCGAGAACAGGGCGGTAAGAAAGCGAATCTAGTGCGCCAGGAGCATGTCCTGTTCTGGTCCAGAGCTGCCAAATTTTTGTTAAATCGCCATCCGGCTCAATGATGGCAACTTCAGGATGTTCGTTTGTATGAATACGTAGACAGGAAATACACTGTCCACAGGCAGCTCCATCAGTCCGATTCTTACATAATAGGTACATGGAAAGGTGCAGAGCCAGAGTCGTTTTTCCGACTCCTGACGGTCCTGTGATGAGTACCGATTGAGGAAGTTCTTGCCTGTCGATGAACCGATTGAGCATCGAGACTGTTTTATTGTTACCGTAAAATGTCATTCAAACCGAGCTCCAACCATGCTCAAAAGGTTTCAAAGCGTTCTATTGGCATCACGAACGCAACAGCACCACCGACTTCGACTTCAACAGGCGAAGGGAGTATTGTCCCCGCTGGACCAGCATCCGGTGGCAAAACACTCACATACTGCTTTCGTTTCCGTGTGCATTCTCTAAGAAGTCCAAAAACGCGATTCACATCAGGGTCTGCACATCCGATGAGAAGCGTGACATTTCCTTCTTTGAGGAATCCACCGGACGAGCCAAGGCGCGTGAATTGGAAGCCTTCACGAAGAAGGGCATCTGATATCTTGGTTCGATCTCTATCGTGAACGACTGCGATTACGAGTTTCATAATCACCTCTTCCAGCTGCCTGCGGCTTGCGGGCACCTGCAGGAGCGATGGTTCGCGCTACATCTCCACCACGGGCACTTGTGTTGTTACCACTCAGCTTTGTTGCCGTGTCCTGTAGGATCGAACCGACTTCAGTGCGATCTAGGAAACGCCATTCGCCTGAGCGTAGATCTCCAAGATCAATTGGACCAACCTTTACGCGCACAAGGCGTTCTACGGGGTGTCCAACAGTGTCCATCATTCGGCGAATCTGGCGATTGCGTCCTTCATGAAGAACCATTTCGATTACGGTTGGGCGCCGGCGAATAACGGTTACTTCGGCTGGAGCCGTTGGCCGCGAATCGTCATCTAGAGTTAAGCCATTCGCAAGTCTACGAAGTGTCGTAGCTTCAGGCCCACCAAAGACGGTCACATGATAGGTTTTCCCAAGACTTTGGCTTGGATGCGTAACTTTGTGTACAAAGTCACCATCATTCGAGAGGAGGATCAGGCCTTCGCTTTCCATATCCAAGCGACCACACGGGACTAGGCGGGCATTCGGAATATCGACAAGGTCGATGACCGTTGTTTCTGCATACCTATCGTAGACGGTTGAAATTACACCAGCAGGCTTGTTTAGCGCGATGTAGTAAAGCTTTGGCTTGCGCGAAATCTGCCTATTGTCTACCAGGATCACGTCATCGTCTGAAACGGTTGAACCAAGTTGGGTAACAAGCTTTCCGTTGACTTTGACACGGCCTGATGTAATTAGGACTTCAGCATTTCGCCGCGAACTAACGCCTGCTGCTGCCAATGCTTTTTGGAGACGTTCTCCGCGAGATTCTTCTTCCACGTTGCCATGCTACCAGCACGAGGCAGATACTGCCCCCGAACCAGCCCATCGGCCCAAAAACGTTGCCGGTAGCTCTTGCTTCGGAATCACTTATCAACTTGCACTGACCGATAACGATTCCGCTCTCAATGAGATCAAGGCTTGCAACCACGTCACCTTTTTTGACATCGGTCAGTCCATTCAGCACGGTAATTCGTTCTTCAAACGACTTCGGAGATGCAAACTTGTCAACGGAACGTTGAATCATTTCCGATGTGTGTGCGGAGACTTTTCGACCGTCTGGCATTGTGACGAATCGTTGCGAGTTGATTGGTACACAAATCTGTCGTTCAAATCGTCTGAAGGCCCATGACAAAATGGGGATCGTTTCCTTACAGGCAGACTCTGGTGCTCCCATCACAACCGATATCAACCGTCGCCCATCCCGTGTTGCTGAACCAACAAAACAGTTCCCCGCAGGTCTGGTATAGCCAGTTTTAATTCCATCGGCACCCATAAAACGGTCATAATAAAGTGATTTTGCACGAGATGTGACCTTTATTGCGGGTCTTGTCGATGAATGAATAACGGCGCTCGGCTTTTCGACCATCTTGGCAAACCGAGGATTCTTCAATGCGTCAATTGCAATTCGTCCAAGATCGATAGCGGTTGTGTAGTGATCTGGATGATGCAGTCCATGCGGATTGACGAAATGTGATTGTGTTGCACCTGCCTTCGTCGCACGATCATTCATCCTGGCTGCAAACTTTGATGTAGAACCATCCACGTGTTCTGCAATAACTACACCGGCATCATTCGCGCTTTTTAGGAGAAAACCACGCAACAATTCTTCAGCCACAAATGATTCATTGAATTTTATGTTCAGGCTGCTCTCACCAACCGATGCAATCTGCTTGTTTGTACAGCGGACGATGGTATCCGCTGGCGTCGCTTCAGCAAAGAGAAGACCCGTTAGAATCTTTGTCGTACTTGCTGGATAGCATCTCTTATTACCGTTTACTTGCCAAAGGAGTTGACCGGTCGTTGCATCAAAGACCGCCACACTCTTACTTACTGTCCGAGGATACTGTTTAAGGTCCTGTGGGTTGTAGCTTGCTGTGAGAGGTCTACGACGGCTCTGTCGTTGCTTTGCAACCGCACCTGGTGATGTTGCAGTCAGCAGCGCGATGACTGCGAGCAACGTTAGTATGCTAGATCTCATAAATCCAATCCACCGGCTTTGACAACAGCTGTTTCCGTTGCAGCAGCAGCCTCAGCATCCGGGTCATCTGGTAGCTGAGGAAGCGCATCGATTGATGCTAACCCAAAGTAGTGAAGAAAGGTATCGCTAGTTCCATATAAGATTGGGCGTCCTGGTGTTTGACGTCTCCCAACATCGGAAACGAGCTCGCGCTCAATAAGTGTCTTTAAGACGCCATCAGAGGACACACCTCGAATCGCTTCGATATCTGCACTTGTACAAGGTTGTCGATAGGCAATAATGGTTACCACTTCAAGCGCAGCCTTCGACAATCTATTTGCATTTGGTGCGAGGAGCTTACCAACAATATGCGCATATTCAGGTTTGGTGGTCATCTGCCAGCCATTGGCAACTTCGATACATTGCAAGCCGCCATCTGATGATTCGTAGCGTTGCTGAAGCTCTTTCAAAGCAGACAACACTGCAGCGTCATCCCATTCTGTAGCCTTCACGAGGTCCTTTACTGTAAGAGGATCTCCGGAAACAAAGAGGAGAGATTCAACCATCCCAAGGAGACTACGCATCAGCTGCCTCATCAGCTTCAATTGACCAGTCGATCCTGAGCGGTTCTGGAATGAAAAATGCGCGGATATCCCCGCAGAATTCATCCTGTGCAACAGTAATCGATCCAGAGCGTAACAGCTCGAGAAGGCTAAGAAATACCATGATAACACCAAGCAACCCGTTTCCAGCCTCTGTAATCATTTCGAGCAAGTCGACGCCTTTTTCTCCCGCTTCGGTAATCCGCGTTAGTAGAATACGCATCGTCAATCTGACGGTCAGGCGATGTCTCCGGACGCTGGTCACTTGGCGTTCACCGGCACCCATTGCATCGAGAATACGTTGCATCGCAGCCACAAGTTGGTCCGCACTCAGCTCCCCATACTGAGTGGGGATACGGAATTCTGGAGAAAGTGGAGACTGAGCTCTCACAAAGACATTTCGACGCTCACCCTCAACTGTCTGCATCCACTCAGACATCTCCTGATACTTGGAATATTCAAGAAGTCGCTGCACCAGCTCCATACGCGGGTCAGGTCCGTTACCATCATCGTCGGATGGTGGATCCGATGGAACCTTTGGCAGCAACATTCTCGACTTAATTTCGATAAGCGTTGCTGCCATCACCAGAAACTCGCCCGCAACGTGCAGGTTCAGCTCATCATATGAATGGAGAACGGTCAGATACTTATCGCATAACTCTGAGATTGGAAGGTTGAAAATGTCCATTCGACCATCGCGAACCAAGTGGAGCAAGAGATCGAGCGGACCTTCGAAGGTGGCAAGCGTAATGGATGGAAGTGTCAGTGATGGCCGACCCATAGTAGGAAGAACACCCTGCACCACCTCTGCCGTATGCATGGTGTATCTTATCGACTATGTTTTGTAGCAGGCAACGCTATAGGGAGCTCAGGCCTTACTGGTTGAGAACTTTTGCAAAGTCAGCCATTATCTGAGCGGCTGGCAGGACGCTCACGATTTCAGAAATGTTGGCATTTGCGTAGCGTTCCGGGACATCTAGGTCGCCACCAGTCGATAATCTGCGGCGAAATGCGCAGGGCCAATCACCACGAAGGGTTGTGTCGAGTATGACTGAGTCGTGTTCCGCATCAATCAATAGCGTTCTATCGGAATCTGAGTTGTTTGCTTCATCGCAAACACAGAAACGCGTCCCGATCATCACCGCTGAAGCTGCACTAGGGACAAGCTGTCCTGCGCGTGACGGTGTATTGATTCCACCAGCAGCAACGATGGGACGATCCGTACGATCACCAATCAGTGACAGGAGGTCGTCGAGTCGGTGGGGAGAACGAACATGGCCACCGGCTTCCAACCCTTGCGCAATGATGAAATCAGCATCACGGCTTAGAGCATCTGAGAGTTGCTCATCCGTTCCAATTTGCCATCCAACTTTGATTCCATGTGCCTGAAGACGGTGTATAAGTCGAGGGCCATTCCACCAGAAAACCATCGCCAACTGGACTTCGAATTCTAGAAGTACATCAAGGTTTTCATCTCGTTCCCATTCACCCGTAAACGAAACCATAATTGGGCCATTGGTAAGTGACCGTATTTGCCGCAATCGGTCTCTGGTTTGCTCTGGCTTAAAGCGGTGGAGCGGGAGCGTGCCGATTGCACCGGCGTTCGTTACGGCAGCAATGAGTTCATTTGATGCAAGATGTGCGAGAGGAGCCAAGATAAGTGGAGTCTTGCACCCAAGCACATCAGCTGCGAACGTGTTCATTGCATCAACTCCAACATCCGCATTGTTCCACCGCCAACCGTCAATTCGATGAGAAAGCGACCATTAGGACGAGGATTCAGCGTCGATGACTTACCTGTGTCGGTGTCGGTGACCTGGATGGACTTGTACGGCGAAAGTGAGTTTGGTAGGGCAAGCGTTGTCGATTGGTTGGATGAAGCCGCATTGTAAGCGACCAGCATCATCCGGGCAGGGTGTGATTCATGGGTATGGATGATGGCGTCAATATGTCGGCCATCTGGGCGACGAATGTGGGTGATATCGCCTTCGAGTATTTGTCGATATTTCTTGTACTTGGTCACGGTTTTGATGACCATCGCCTTGGTCTCGGGCCCATCATAAAGACGTGGGCCACGGTAGCAAGCCTGAACGCCATAGCCAAGGCAGTTATCTAGATGTCGCTTGTAGTCATCCAAATGCTCACGTAATGGTTCGATGGTCGCATCCGCGCCGCCGCCATGGTACTGAACGAGAGGAACAAACATCCAACCCATGGATGGCAACTTTTCCCAAGTACCATCAAACATATTCTGACGCGCATGAATGTGTTGGAGCGACCTTGGCAGAGACCAGTTGGTCTCACGGTAGCCCATCCCAACCTTGTTTGAACCGCATAGAAAGTAGGTGTCTGGAACATTCAGGTAGATTCCGTTTTTGCGACACCACACATAAAGGTCTCTTATGCGTTCAAACTGTCTCCACTGAGAATCCAGTTTGCCGCGATGCCCGGGATGCTTTGTTGACGCACAAATATCTCCAGGATAACTTCCATCATGTTCAAGCAGGTCAAAACCTGTTTCTTTCAGGAATTGCTTTATGCGCTTGAAGTAGTCTAGCCCCCAGCTTGAACAGAGGCATGGGGAGTTACCGAAGATGGTGCCGCCAGGTTTACCTGTTTCAGGGTTGATGACATCGTGTTCAGGAGAGACGCTGCGGCTAGCAAGCAAGCTATAGCCACCGATACGAATCCGTTTGCTATGGGCATAGTCTGCAAATGCCTTAAACTTTTGGATGTTTTGAACACTTGTATCTTCCATATTCAGGCCAGAGCCGAACGAAAAGATCACCATTTCAAATCCGCACTCGGCACATTGGTCGATAGCTGTGCGCACGGTCTCATCCGCTGTCGATGTGAGGTGGAGCATGAGTGGGTTGTCATGCGTCCAAGGGGCTAACCCCTTCCATGTTTGCCGGATGTCTCTGCCGCGCAGCTCCCGTTCTGTCGAAGCATGACAAACCAGAATTGCCCTTGGTGAGACAAATGTCTCGTTCGGAGATATGTCAATATCCGGTCCATTTGGCAGAGAACAAATGAGTTTACATGGGGTCTTCAGCTCGTAATTGACCTGCGATGTAAACGTGTCATCGGTTGTCCATTGAGCGATTTGATTCGCTGAAGAAATGGTCATTCCGTGGAACATAAAGTCCGACAACACTGTGATGGACTGACGTTCCCATTGGGTGGTTGGGTCTACGACAGAGTCAGGTTCGACGGTTGACAACTCTTCAAACACAATGTGATTTAGGCGGACCGTTGATTTCGTCGGATTGATGATCTCAATCTGCTTTTCCAAGACAGCAAGGTCATCAAAGACGGTGTGACGGACAAGAACACGGATGCCCTTGGCCTTACCACGTGTGATTTCGAATGTTCCGATTAGCGAGATGCCACGTTTTGCAGGCGCGGTCGGAGACTGGATTGGGTGTTTGTAAGGCTCTGTTCGGACTCCGAGGAAGATCGCATCATCAGTGGGGGGATGTAGCTTCGAAATGTCACTGTCCAACACAAATGCCAGATCCTGTTGACCTGCTGCGCCACCAATAGAATAAGGTTGCCCATTTAGAGTGACGAGACACTCACGAGATGTGGCTCGAACGAGCTCGGTCTCTTGTCCGGAGGGAGCGT
>CAIRTT010000599.1 GCA_903881535.1 uncultured Armatimonadota bacterium | reverse complement strand
GACGCGAATGACAAGTACGCGTGCGGTCAGGACATTAGGAGCCGGAAGTCGCGTTTGCAGCGCTTGCCCATAGGTGACAACAAGGCGTGGGGGAGTATTGCTTACGAGCTGCTGGAGGGCGAGGACTCTCGCGCCAACGGGCCCAATCGCGCGTGCCGCCTCCTGGTCATCCTGCAGGAGGTGAACATCGGATGGCAGGAGAAGAGCTGGCACATCGGTGCCAAGCCAGCCTTGAAGGCGCTCCATCAGTTCGCTCGCAGACTGTCTAGTCGGGGAGACGACAAAGATCATGCGGTCCGGTTGTTCTAGAATTAACCTGGCGATGACGAACGATCGGGCCATCGGAGTCAATCCATCTATCGTAGATGGTAGGGAAGCGAGATCAGGTTTGCACCAGGTGGATGTAGAGGGTAGTAACCGGGAGATTGTCATGTGAACAAAAACGTATACCGGTTTGGGTGATGGTTTGCAATCAAACTTGACGATTAGACAGCGAATCCAACATCAGATGTCTTGATCCAGCTTTTTAAAACTACTCGCAAGGTAAAAAGAGCCACAAATCACAATTGCGACGTCCTTGTCATATAGACCTAGCGCCTCACGAATCGCGGCATCAGGATTGGAAACAATCGCTACAGATGTGTTCATCGATTCATAAAATGCCGCCGCTGCCTCTGGTGCTTGTGGGCGAAAGGGTGTGCACGTGACGATAACGTGACGTGTCACACCGAGTAGTTCTTTTCCAAAGCCTGCTGAGTGATGATTTCCAGAGTGGGCGACGATGAGCACGACTTTATTCGGACCACAACGCTCAGTGATGGCAGATGCCAATCCCCTTGCAGCCGCTTGATTATGCGCTCCATCAAAGATGACAGTACGTCCATTCACTACCTTAATCTCAAAGCGCCCGGGGAGCGTCGTGGCAAGCACTGCATTCGTGATGCTGTCCGTGAGTGATCCAAATTTGTGCTCAAGAGCTGCCAGTGCAACGGCTGCGTTCATCCGTTGATGATCACCCGGTAGTGCCAATGTCATCCCAGATAGACGATTAGGGAACATGATTGGGACGCTGGATTCTGACGCACACGTCTCAACGACAGTTTTTACGCTAGGACTTCCATCGCCACAAACCACAATTCCCGTTTCTGGCTTTATGATTCCTGCCTTTTGAAAGGCAATATCTTCAATCGTTGGGCCAAGGAGATCTACATGGTCCAAGCCGATACTGGTGATGATGGCGGCCACCGGCGCTGGGATAACATTCGTGGCATCGAGGAGTCCGCCAATGCCAACTTCGAGAACGACGTAATCAACATCAAGCATGTCAAACAACACGAATGCGACAAGTGTCTTTATCTCAAACGTAGAAATGCTTGGTTTCCCTTGCTCAATCTCTAATACGACACACATCACCCTGTCTGTCGCTAGCACAAAGTCGTTAGCGGAAACGGGTTTGCCATTGATGAGCCACCGCTCACGTACATCATAGACAAACGGAGACATATAGGTACCGACTGTGTGCCCAGATGGGAGGATGCCATTTGTCAGCATCATCGATACGGCACCTTTACCATTTGTCCCTGCGACGTGAAACGTTGGGATCTTTGCATGCGGATTCCCAAGGCATTCCAATGCATAACGAAAGAGCTCTCGACTTGCTTTGTCTACTGCACCTCCGCTTGTCCGCTCAACGAATGTAATGGCAGCTGCCAAGGTCATCATGGTTTTTTACCTGCCTCAGGTTCGATGGTCACCGGGACGACATCACGGGATGGAGTCGACTTAATGTGCCGTGGTGCGACCTGTAGGAAGGTTGTGATGAGCGAAAATCCCTTGTAACCGGCAAGGGATATCATCGCTAAAAGTAACAAAAAAACGGCAAGAGAAATCGATGTCTTTTGCTTTGGTGCTTGCCGATCCCGCGCTTCAAACCGCATCAGACCGAATGCTCCTGGCGGTACGCGGTGACCTCATCTACGAGAATAGCGTGTGCATCAAGTGCACGTTGCCCAAGCGCACGACCACGTTCCTTCTTGTCCCGAATACGATCGCCGTCAAGCGCATCAACAATGCCCCAGCTGGCGTTCATCGGTGCATAAGATGGTCCATCATATTCACTCACGTAACTTGCCAGGGAACCGAGAACCGAATGGCGGTGGAATTCAAGGGTCGGGATGGCAGCTGTCAGACCTGCCATCAGGCCCGTTGCGGCGCTCTCCAAATAGCCTTCGACTCCAGTAATCTGCCCAGCAAAGCGGATACGTTGATCTGTCCGCAACGCGAGGTTTCGGGTCAAAAGCGTCGGTGAATGGATGTATGTATTTCTATGCATCACTCCAAAGCGGACAAACTCTGCCTTTTCCAATCCGGGGATCATCCTGAAAATACGTGACTGCTCGCCCCACTTCATACGAGTTTGAAAACCAACCATGTTGAAGAGTGACCCAGATTTATTTTCCTGACGGAGCTGAATCACGGCGTAGGGACGGCGGCCTGTATGCGGATCTGTCAGACCAATAGGTTTGAGCGGACCGAATGCCAGTGTCTTAGGCCCACGGCGAGCTAACTCTTCCACTGGCAGACATGCTTCGAAAAACTTGATGTCCTCAAAGTCGTGGATTGGAGCGAGTTCTGCCGTATTAATGGCATCCACCAAGGCGTAATACTCATCTTTTTCGAGCGGACAGTTCAGATAGGCAGCATCATCAGACATGTCTGGCTCAAGGCCTTTACCGCGCCGACTTGCACGGAATACTTTCGACATATCGATGCTGGATGCTTCAATCACCGGCGCAACGGCATCGTAAAAGTACAAGTCATACCTGCCCGTGAGCTTTCCAATGGTTTCTGCAAGGCTATCGGATGTAAGCGGTCCAGAGGCAATAATCACATCACCGTCAGGCAGCTCGGTAACTTCACCTCGACGAAAGTCGATATTTGGATGCTGCTCAAGTTCACTTGTAACCATCGCGCTGAAGAGATCACGGTCAACGGCGAGTGCTTCACCAGCCGGCACCGATGTCGCATCTGCGCAGCGGACAATGAGTGAATCAAGCCGTCGCATCTCCTCCTTGAGGACGCCACTTGCATTTGACACGTGGTTGCTCTTAAAAGAATTCGAACACACGATTTCAGCTGCGAAATTCGAGCGGTGTACAGGTGTGTTTCGGACCGGGCGCATTTCGTGGAGAATGACCTTTCGTCCACATTGAGCCAGCTGCCACGCAGCCTCTGAACCCGCAAGACCCGCACCGATGACATGCACAGAATTAGACATATTGCAATTCTACACGGCAACCCGCATTCGCCGATGCAATTACGAACGCCATCCAGAGCATTGGGCTATGATATTCACATGGGAATTGCAGTTACTGAACGTGCGAAGCAGTTGTTTTTAGACGCATTCGATGCGGCCGCAGAGTTTGTGGGTTCTGCCCCCGGGCGTGTCGAACTCCTTGGAAATCATACAGATTACAATGGCGGATATGTTCTGACGGCGGCGGTAGACATTAGAACTGCCGTCGTTGTTCGTCAAACCGCTGGTGGCATGACGCGAATCGTGACTGAATTGCCCGGTCATCAAGCAGCATATATTGATCTCTCGATGCGACCCGCACAGCTGACCGATTTGAATCGCTGGTGTGGTTACATCGCAGGAGTCCTAAATCACTTTTCACTGCCAGGGTCAACGTGGGATGTTGCCATCGCCAGCGATGTCCCAGATGGCAGTGGTATAAGCTCATCAGCTGCTGTTCTTGTGGCAACCGCCAGTGCTGTTTTAGCGGCGCTAGATTTATTGTTGTCCACGATGGAAATCGCGGTTGCTTGCCGTGCTGTCGAGAACGGGCCATGGGTGGGAGCACCCGTTGGGCTTTTGGATCAATTCTCGAGTGCTTGTGGTGAGCATGGGATGGCTTTATTTCTCGACTGCAACTCATTTGAGTGGAAGCGCGTGCCCCTCAGTGCAGAGCGTTTGGGCATTCTCATCGTCAACACAAATGTGAAACATTCTCTCGCGGATGGTGGCGGTTACACGACCCGCCGTACAGAGTGTGAAGCGGCGGCGCTGCAGTTATCGAATGGCAGGACTACATTGCTTCGTGGGGTAACCGAAGCTGAGTTCATAACTGGCATTTCTGATGTTGAACAACCATCTCAAAATCGCGCTCGTCATGTCTGGAACGAAAACAACCGTGTGCTTCAAGGTACGGAATGCCTTTTAAATGGTGATGTTAAAGGTTTTGGAGCGACCTTGAACGCAAGCCATGCCAGCTGTCGGGGTATGTTTGAGAACACGTGTCCTGAGATCGACAAAGTCCAGCGGATTCTCGAGGGGACCCTAGGTGTTTTCGGAGCAAAGCTATCTGGCGGCGGGTGGGGGGGGAGTGTTGTCGCACTTGTTGACCCGTCGATGCTAGATGCAATCATGGAAAATGTTCGAAGCCAATACGGTGATGGCCTGACGATTCTCTCAACGTATGCAGCAAGTGGTGCACAAGGTGTTAAGGTATGAGCACGACAGCCGTAGGCAATCTTGGTGGTGTCGCATCCCCTGAGACACTTGCAAGTCACATCGGGGTTACTGTTCTTGCAATGGGAGGCAACGCCATCGATGCCGCTGTTGCCATCGGGTTTGCGCTCGCTGTTACGTTCCCAAGCGCTGGGAACATAGGTGGCGGTGGCTTCCTGCTGTATCGCCATCCAAGTGGACGCAATGTCGCCATCGACTTTCGTGAGACTGCGCCAGCTATGGCGACTTCGGACATGTACCTCAATGCGGATGGCAAGGTGATCTCTGGTGATGGCGGTCCGGTTGATGGCTATCGGGCTTGCGGCGTTCCAGGAAGTGTCGCAGGCTTCGAGCTAGCTTGGAAGCGCTACGGTAGTGGCCGAATCCCGTGGAGCAAGCTGGTAGATCCGGCAGTGCAGCTGGCATCGGGAGGCTTTTCGATGCCACATTCGCTTCGTAGAAGTCTCGCACTATCGATGGATCGCATTTCGACCGACCGGTCGTTTCAGGCGATGTTTCTGAACAAGTCCATCGTTGGTTGGCAACCGCAGCGTGCGGGCACGACGATACGGCAGCCACGCCTTGGTGAAACGCTTGCGCGTATTCGTGACCGGGGAGCGATTGACTTTTATGCAGGCACCACGGCAAGGTTGTTAGCCTCTGATATCCAACGCAATGGTGGCATATTGCTGACGACCGATCTTGTAGGCTATCAAGCCGTGCGTCGTAAGCCCTTGTCCGGTCGATTCATGGATTATCAAGTCCTAACGATGCCGCCGCCAAGCAGTGGAGGGATTGCTCTCCTGCAAATGCTAGGCATGTTGGAACAGTCCGGCCCGCTGCCGGAGGCATACTCACCTGCGTACATTCACCTCGTGGCGCAGGCGATGCGCAGGGCTTTTCGAGACCGGTCTGAATACCTCGGGGATGCAGACTTTGTGGATGTTCCGGTTAATGCCCTTCTTAGTACACATCACATTAGTTCTCTCAAACGAGGACTATCTGTTTCGATGAATGTCAAAACGGACGATTTACCGGCAACACGGCCGTTAGTGAATGAGTCTGAACAAACAACGCACTTCACAGTGATCGACCGTGATGGCGGAGTTGTTTCCACGACCTACACCTTAAATGGTAGCTATGGTGCAGCCGTCCTTTCAGAAAACACGGGCATTATCCTCAACAACGAAATGGATGACTTTACGGCCAAAGTTGGGGTTCCAAATCAGTTCGGTCTCATCCAAAGTGCGAAAAATGCGATCACTGCGAAAAAGCGACCTCTGTCAAGTATGACACCCACCATTGTCGTTGATGACAGTGGACAGATACGTATTGCTACCGGATCTCCTGGAGGCCCGACGATCATCAACTCAGTCCTGCACACCGTCTTGCAATCTGTATATTTTGGCAATAACGTGCATGACGCAGTAGCTGCGCCACGTTTTCATCATCAATGGAAGCCAGAGATACTACAGCTCGAAAAGAGCCTGTCGTCAGCACGGGCATCTTTGAGTTCAATGGGCTACGAGACTGCTGTGCGCTCACTTGGAGATGTCCACGCGGGGTCGTGGAACAGATCTGCCGGCGTGACGATGTCAAGTGACCCTCGAGGCACCGGTGATGCTCTTGCCGAGTAGGTGTCCGCGCATCGCGTACTTCGTCAGCTCCCATGGGTTCGGTCATGCGGCACGAACGCGAACGATATTAGAGATACTGCAAAAACGAGCAGATGTGACTGTCTTTTCAACAACGCCACATTGGTTTTGGGGAAACATTGCTGTAGATCACGTCAGTTACCAAGCGGACATCGGATGTATTCAACAAGGAACCCTCAACATCGATGAACATGCGACAGGGTTAGCTTTTCGTCAGTTCCAAACTGATTTTCAGCGGCGTTTTGACCAACTATCCCTTCTCCATAAGGAAAATCCATTCGACCTCATCGTTACCGACATCGCTCCTGAGCCTCTTGAATTTGCAGCGATTCTAAACATTCCATCTGTCCTAGTTGCAAATTTCACGTGGGTTGAGATCTATCGGGGGATGTCAAGCTTGGAGCCAGAGATTCCCAGTCTGCTTCGGCAATACAAATTGGCAACCACCACCCTCATTCCTGGATTTCAAACGGGAATGGATTGGGTGACAAACTCGGTAGTTGTGGACGCAGTTGCCAAATTGGGAAAAGATATTCGTCATGAATTAGATTCTGTCAGCCGATATAAGCGTTTGATTTACATCGATGCCGGACGTTGGGGGACTGACATTGGCTGGAACAATGCAGTTCATTTTGCTGACACTTTATTCATACGTATTGGACCTGCGATTGCTGAGCTGCCTTCTAATGTCCTGCAACTCGACTTTGGGGTTGTCAATCATTCTGACCTAGTGCGGTCGGTCGATGTTGTTGTCGCTAAACCAGGATACGGAATCGTGACGGAATGTTTGGCAAACGGTACGCATTGGTGCTGCATCCCGCGGGATGGTTTCGCGGAGGACGATGTCCTTATCCGGTTTTCCGAAGAGCTAGGAAACTTTTCAAAAGCTGACCGTAGACAACTCACTTCGCTAGATTTCTCATCTGTATCTATACACGAAGCCACTTCAAATGTAGCGAGCGATGGCGCATCTCAGATTTCAAATCTGTTATCTAAAGAGATTGCTACGCTAACGCTTTGACTTGTATCTACATTAGGAAAACAGAGCAATTCAATGCGTGATTCAACAAAATCGTCTACGCATGTCAGGGTGCCAGTAGTGATGTTGTGGTGGGCCCAATGAATTAATTCATCTCATAGCCATCAGAACTTACGCTCTGTCAGCAGGATTCTCGATAATCCAGTCGTACAATGACGGTACGTTTCGCGGGTCAACTAGACCTGTTACAGAGGATAACCTATGAAGATTGGTATTTTTACAGCTCTCTTCCACGATAAGCCGTTTGAAGAAGCTCTGGACTTGATTGCCGCTGCCGGAATCGAGTCTGTAGAGCTTGGTGGAGGCGCATATCCTGGATCTGCGCACCTCGATCAATACGGTGGGCCAGCAGCTCTTGTTACTGATGATGTATCTCGAAAGAAATTGGTAGATGCAGTGGCATCCCGTGGGCTGATCATCAGCGCCATTTCCGTTCACGGAAACCCATTGCACCCAGACAAGACCATTGCAGCTGACCACCATGAAGTGTTCGTGAATGCGGTTCTCCTTGCAGAACAGTTGCATAAAGATGGCATCATGCCTCAAGCGACGGTTAACGGCTTTTCAGGTTGTCCAGGAGATTCTCCACGCGGCAAAATGCCAAACTGGGTGACCTGTGCATGGCCAGATGAATATCGCGACATTCTTGAATACCAATGGCGTGTAGCCAAGAAGTATTGGAAGGCGCAGAACGCATTTTTGGCGCAACATGGCGTCCGGTTTGCAATCGAAATGCATCCCGGTTTTATCGTCTATAACAACGACACTCTCCTAAAGCTGCGTACGATCGCTGGAACCAACATTGGCGCAAACTTTGACCCGTCACACCTATGGTGGCAGGGGATTGACCCATTGGTTGCGGTCCGCGAGATTGCCGAAGCTGGAGCATTGTTCCATTGCCATGCCAAGGACACACTCATTGACCCGCAAAACTCTGCGCGTAATGGCAACCTTGACACCAAGAGCTATGGTGACATCAAAGGACGCAGCTGGGTATTCCGCAGTGTCGGATACGGCCATGATGAGAAATGGTGGAAAGATTTCATCAGCACCATTCGAATCTTCGATTACGATTACGTTCTCTCGATCGAACATGAAGATGGCACACAATCAACCGGCGAAGGTCTTCATAAAGCCCTCGATGTGTTGAAGAGAGCGAATGTTTCTGAGAAGCCGGGCGAGATGTTCTGGGCACGTGACTAGTCGCGTGTAGCTTACGGGAAGGGGACTGAACACATCGTTCAGTCCCCTTTTTTATTGGCCAAAGTGTAGTAAATGGACTTTTGTTTTCGTTTAGTTATACATGGAAGATGCAGATCAAATATGTCGCGTTTATTTCTCAAAGCCTGGCCTTCGCATACATCAAAGACCAGTCGTTGAAGCCGTCCTTGCGGGCGACAATGTCATTGGTGTTTTAGCAACTGGGGGTGGGAAAAGTCTTACTTATCAGGTTCCGTACATGCTCACGAGAGGGATAACAATCGTTGTGTCCCCGCTAATTGCTCTGATTGATGATCAGGTCAACGGCTTACCGACGGCCTTAAAAGCATCCACAATTATCCTGTCTGGAGACAACGGGATGTTATCTAAGTCAATTTCAACAGCGCTTGAAAATACTGGGAGATGCCTCATTTATACGGGGCCAGAGAAGCTGTCTCACTTCGTCGGCTCACAACCTTTTCCTGGTGATGTCTGCCGACTGGTTCTTGATGAAGCACATTGTGCATCTGAGTGGGGACACACGTTTCGAGATGCATATCTCTTACTACCAAATCTATGGGAGCAGCTTGGAAGACCCCAAATTCAAGCGATGACTGCAACGGCATCAGCAAGTACTTTGAATGACCTAATGGCAATGTTTCCAGTGAGTTTTAAGGTCATTCGAAGTAGCATCTATCGATCTAATCTCCACTTGAGTGCAATCGAACATCAAGCGACAGAGCATCGCGACAATCACCTTCAAATGTTGGTTCGGAATAGGGTTGGCCCAGTCATTATTTATGCCAACAGCAGGTCATACGTTGACCGTACATCAAAGTGGCTTTGTGACATCGGACTGAACGTTGAAGGCTTTCATGCCGGCTTAACAACGTCCGTCAGAAGTGACATTCAGAAACGATTCATTGCTGGTGAAACAGAAATCCTGGTTGCTACAATTGCGTTTGGAATGGGGATAGACAAATCCGATGTAAGGCATGTTTTTCACGTGGAGCCACCATCAACTCTGGAAGACTACCAGCAGCAGGTTGGGCGTGCTGGCCGTGATGGTGGACCATCTTGGTGCGTTGTGTTTGACACAATGAATAAACGTCGTCATCGAAACGATGCTTTACGAACTGGAATGAAATTGGCAAAGGATCTTGATCAAGATTTATTTTCGTACAAACTACTCTTACGAAAGCTTGAAATGGAGCGATTCTTGAAGTTTGGAGGCTGCAGACATAACCAGCTAATGACATATTCTGGAGAATCTCCATCAAAGCGAAAATGCGGTCACTGTGATAACTGTTGCGGTCGCTAGGTAGGTAACTGAAGGTGGTATCTACCACCATCCTCGTACCAATACACATTTGTGCGGAGGAACGTACTGGCATCAGGTCGAACGAAGATATATGCATAATTATCTACCATCCTCTGTGGTCGGCGGCATTGCACTACTTCGAAACGCCGCAATGGGTGTGGCTGCTGCGCGGCTTGGTCTCGAGGATAGCTATGTCGAGGCATTGGTCTCTGGAGATGGTGAGCAATGGCTTGAAGATCACAGTGAGCAGCGTGACGCAGTTTGTAAATCTGATTATGGGCGCTACTTGCGGATACTGGCATCGGAAGCGATGCTCCGTGGAGCCGCGGCCGAGCTACAGCAGATGGCCACACCAGAGTCAATCGGTGGAACTCCGGATGAATTACTTCCTACATTTCCGGATGTAGATGTAACTGCAGTTGCAAAGATTGTTCATCAAATATATGACAAACTTGATAACGGTGAGGTTGAGGGTTTGGCGATTGGTTTGATGGAATCCTCCAAACGTCACCTGTGTGCGGCGTACCTTGCAGCGGGGCGCGACTTGATTCGACGTGATCTTTATCCAGCGGTGATTGAGATTGCAGAACGCCTCGTTCAGTTGGAAACGTGCTCATCAGAGACGATAAGAGATGCGATTATGGCTGGAGAGCGTCACATTCATTAGTAAGTAACTCTTGTTCGATTCAACAGACGTTGCAACGTTGTTCCTGGGAAATCTAGTTTGTAGTCTCTTAGCTTCTGACTAAAGTCTTCAGATCGTGTAGCGTCGCCGTAAACAGCACCAATTTCATCGGCTATATCATCAACACGCGTGCGGCTTGCTGGATTTCGATCTGACTGATGCGTTGTTCCTCCACTCAGAATCATTTCTGTTACTGTTGTAAATGCGTACCCTTTGCTGCGAAGTGCTGCCACAGTCGCGCTTAAACTGTCGATGGTTGTTTGTAACCCGCTGTGTAAGAGAATAACGCCGCCAGGGTTTATGTCACGGATGATCAGACGCGTTATCTCGCTTGCAGTTCTTCCTGACTTATAGTCTGCTGGATCGCATGTCCAGAGGACGTTGACGTAGCCATGTGCTGCAAGTCTGCGTGATAGGGCAGGAGAGTAGTCTCCGCCTGGTGGTCGGATTAATCGTGAGCTTCCGCCGATAATCATCCTCATCATGGCATCGGTCCGTGCAAATGTAGCCAACATTTCGTTCGCTGGTAAGCAAGGAAGCCGTACGTGGTTATACGTGTGATTCCCAACTTCATGGCCTTCCAAAAGCATTCTCATTACAAGATCTGGATGGAATCGCATTCTCTTTCCAACAAGAAAGAACGTAGCCTTCACATCTAGTCTTTTCAATTCATCAAGCAAGCGACTTGTCATGACAGGATGTGGTCCATCATCAAATGTAATTGCAATGCGTGGTTGCAGCCAGTTACCTTCAACAATCTCAGACAGACGAAGTTTCCGCTGCCGATCAATCATCTGCCGACTAGCAGACAGTAGTCTAGTATCCAACACCCATCCTCACAATTGAGACGTTCATATCTGATGGTACATTGTAGCCATGATGCTGGGGCGACTTCTACATCCGACATTGGTAACCATCATGTGGTTCACCTCCAATCCTTTAGGGCTCGGTTTACGTGAAACCCATTCAAAAAATGAACAGGTTGATCGTGTTACTAAGACAATTGCATGGTCAGTAAACGATCGCGGGCAATTGATATGGGATGGAACACCGACGAGTCTAATTGGGAACAGATGGCTGCCACAGTCACTCCTCTTAGGTTCAGAGGAAAGTGTAACTGCCGATGAAAAGTACCTCGATGCCGTTGCTAAAAAGGGAAACAGCGCTGTCCTGTTGCAGCTGCCTCAGGGCGGAATAACCGTCGTCGCGAAGTCGAGACTCCAAAAGGTCATCGATATGCTTGAGACCAGAAGTATTCGCTATGGCATATCCCTAAAGGCCCGTGCAACTTACGCTAAGCCTGTAGCTATCATCCACCCAAGTCGTTTGCGCTTCTCAACATCACTTGGTAAAGAACCCGTTACGCTGACATTACCAATGCTACGCAGCTGTTGGTCCGTGACGGCATTACCCTCGGGCGAAATTATGGATTTCGCACGGGAAACCGTTGCTGCTGGAAGCGTTGAGTATCAACTTAGAAATCCAATCGACGGCACTATTGTTGGAATATTCATTCCCGAAGTAGACATTTCGGACGGCTATTCAACACTTTTTTCTGACACTGACATGCTTCGCGATGACTTGATGGTTGCATTGGAGGGGTTACGGTTCGGTACGAACTTACGGTTCTTTACAGACCCATTTGACCTCCCTGTGTTATCCCGCATCGAAGATCGTCGGAAAATTCCGACCACCGATGCTTTCAGAGCCGCTTGGGGAAGCTATCTAAAGCAGAAGTATGCAACTGTCGATGGCGCACGTCTTTCCTGGCGTTTAGACAGTACCGAACGTGTCGATAACTTTGATGGACTCGCACGACTGTTACCTCTAAGTTTCGATGGTAGGGGAGTTGCAGGGTTTATCGATCCCGTTGGAACTGGACGTGTTTTAAAGTGCGAATCACAGCCATCGATATTCTGGTCGGACCTCGCTGCGTTTGTAGATGGTCTTTCAAGTGATGTCCAGGATCGCACCGCATTGGCACTACAGCGGTCAGGCATTAATGTGCCCATCATTTCAGTAAATGTAGTAAAGGCTGAGCACAAAGGCCTTTCTGGAATATTTGTGTCATCTGGGAATGTCATCGATGCTGCACCGAGACTTTTAGACCAGTCTATATCAGGAAAACGAATCTGGAATGTAGTAGATTCTACAGTTGCTGATTCACAGGCGGTGCAACCAAGCAGCTGGGCAGCAGCAGGTGCATCGAGCGTTTTTTACCCTGAAACAAATATGGATCGAGTGTCTGGCGGTCAGATTTCTCCTGCAGATAAAACGGCTATTGTTCCCTTGCCAGTTGACCTAAAAGTCAAAGCCAAGCAACTTGAGAATGGAACGTGGTGGTTGCCTGATCCACGTCCGATGCGTCTGTATCGATACCCCAATGGCTTGATCGCTTATGGTCTCTCGGATGGTGAACAATCAACGTACTACTTTGTTGGTCAGAAGCGACCAGCAATCGTCACAATAAAACTCCCAAAGGCCCTCGAAAAAGCACCCATTTCATGGTTTCCCGTAAATTCTGGTGTTCGAAGCAAGGGAAGTCTACAACTGACAATTGGCGATGAACCCGTTATGTTGAAAGGGTTTGGAAACTCGCTGCCGGTACCGTTTGGAGCTATGACGGATGCTCTCGATGAAAGCAAACGGCTGGTTTCAGAGCTGCGCAAACGTAACATTCCAGATGCTGGTCGAATGCAGCTCGAGCTGTCAAAATTCGATGGACGCCCTGACCATGAAAATCCGCAGGCAATGTATTCAGCCGTACAGACACTTCTCGATGCAAATCAGAAGATGATTGAAATGCTCCGTCCATTCTCGTTCCTGTACATCGAAGCTGAAGGCATGCCAAATCTGCGGATGTCACATACCTGGGATGGAATCTCAAACAATCAATCATCCTCTGGTGGACGCGTTCTGCACGTCAGCCGTAATCCTATCGGTAAACAGGAAGCGGTGGCATCCTATACGCTCAGAGTGAACGCAAAGACTCAATTCAATACTTATTATGCGGCTGTTGGTAAGGTTCGGATGCGTATTGATGGAAAGTCTCTGACGGGTGTTGGTGTGAACCAATCGTCCTCGATCGGAACGCCGTATGGTCCAAACGGGTTAGCTTGGTTCTCTGGTGGATTTATAGAACTTTTCCCGGGTGACCATGTAGTTGACTTCATTGCGGAAGGTGAATGCGATCTCGATGCGTTCATGTTGTCGGTTGATGGTACGAAACCGAATGGTAGCGAAATTCCTATTCCTCCGCTTACAGTATCGAATCCTAAATAGGCCCAGCGTGGTACCATATAGTCACTAATTTCCAAGGGTTATAACGTGGCAGCATCGTTTCCAGTCAACATTGTTACACCAGAACGTACAGTACTCTCTGCGGATGCAGAGTCAATACAGGTTACGACCGTAAACGGTTCGCTTGGCGTTTTAAAGGGCCATGCACCGTTATT
>CAIRTT010000598.1 GCA_903881535.1 uncultured Armatimonadota bacterium | reverse complement strand
TTCTGGAGTATGTTTACATGGTGTATAGGGCGAACTTCATCGCGGCAATCTTTTCCACAACCTTCGTCCTGTCCGCAGGGATGCACGCTTTCGCACGTCCGTCCGAAACCCTCTTTTCGCCCGCTGAGCGCGAGAAAATCGTTAGCTGGTGGCAGACCGAAAACCGCTACCAAATTGAGCTCGCCGAGATGGATGGCCAAAAAGGTCCGTTTACGGCGCGTCTAAACCCGGATGCATCCACGTGGTTGCTCGCATACACCAAAGCTGTCAGTGGGTCCATCAAGGTCGCGCCCACCCAGACCGCAAAGGCATCCAATAGCGGCGACACCAAAGGCTGGGAAGACTGGCTCTCCGTTCGCATTAAACATGACTGGCAAACCGCACGTGCTGAGGCCCAGCGCAGAAACACTGCCCTATTGACGGCACCTAGTGAGACGCTTTCTGCGGATGATACTAATGCTGGCTCATCACGCGCGACATTGCCATCCCGCGGCAGCCGTAAACCACGACTCGGTCAAGATTCATCCACAGCAATCCCGCCACACCCCGGCCCCGCGCCGCAATCCCTCATCGATGCCCTTGGTGCACCTCCGGTCATCGCATCCGTCGTCGCCCCAAACCGACACATCATCCATTTCGACATCGAAAATCGAACCATCGAAATGCTTGACAATGTCCGCCTGCCCGAGCGCTACGCCTACTATCGCTTCCCGAAAGGCGTCAACTCAGTTGGTGCACCCACATCCAACACTGGGAATGAAACCGACCAGACCAAAGAGCTCTTCACAGAAGCCGGACTCTCCGAGACCGCACGCAAAGCCTTCACCGCCATCAGCAAGCTCGAAGGGACATTCGAAGCATCCCAGACTTATGACACAGGCTATGTGTCCATTGGGTTTATACAGTTCACCACCGGCCCGGATGGTGATGGCTCTCTCATCCGCGCGCTTGTCGATGAAAAGACATCCTCCCCAGATACCTTCATCGAAGACTTTCACCGCTACGGAATCGATGTCACATCGGATGGCAAGATCACTGTCATCGACCCAAAATCGGGTGCGGAGCTCATCGGCCCCGATGCCGTGAAATGCATGGTAGATGACCCTCGCCTGGTTGGTGTCTTCGTGCACGCTGGACGCTACTCCATTAAGTGGAAAGCTGCGCAGGTCCGCGCTGCGTACAAAGTCTATTGGCCGATGGACGCCGAGATCACACTCCAACTAGCGGGTCGTCCAACAGCGTGTAAAGTCTCGGACATCGTGCAGTCTGAAGCGGGCATCACCACTCTCCTCGACCGAAAGATCAACCGCGGGAACATCCGGGAATTCCCCGATGTCGTCAACCGCATCGCGAAGGCTCACGGCTGCGAGACCCTAAGTGACATCCAAAAGTACGAGAAGGAAATCGTCGCAGCGATGCGCTACCGGGTCGACTTTCTCAAAGCTAGTGACCTCGGACAACCGGCAGATCCGCCGGTAGATAGCAAAGCATCAAGGACGTCGGATTCTGGTCGGAGTAATCGCTCCACGGACAGCCTCCCAAGCCGCGCCGCAAAGCCACGCTCCAAGCGCGGTGGCTAGATGCCCGGTTGCAAAGCGACCACTCCCTGACCGGCTAGTGTAAATCCCACTGATTGTCTGCAACCGAGTCATATGTAGACGCAAAGGTTGCCGATACCGCGTGGCCATCTAGATACAGGACTAGCGTTCGACCGTGATAGCGATGTTTTGAGATGCCTGTGTCCCAGTCTCCACAGCCACTTGTAGCAGGGAATAACGAGCATGGAGGCACTGCATTTCCCGTTCGCCAATCCTGTCCGCTTGTTGTTTCTGCCGCGGAAATCCAAACATCCAAGCAAAGATCAAAGTATTCACTCAGCCAGAAGCTGTGATGCCGGTCGGGAAGTGGCGCTGGCGGTACGACGCCGCTGACTTTGTCCCAGTTATCTGCGCGCAGTGTTGAGTACACGGTAGCCGCTGGCTTACTGACGCCAGCCAGCGTACGGCCTGTCGCAGTCAGCAGTCCATTTGCGACAAAGGATCCCCAGAGTGCAGGTCGTCCCTTATCGGGATCCGATGGGTCCCACCAAATGCTTCCTCTCTGCGTCACGCCATGCCCAGTACGGATATAAGCATCAACGGCCGCCTGGTAGCTGCTCGTCGCCCAATAGCCAATCGTCGTTGGCTGCCCGGTTGACTCGGTCTCCATCGTCATCGGCAATGACTCATCGTAGTCCTGTGCATA
The DNA here is from genome assembly GCA_903881535.1 of uncultured Armatimonadota bacterium. Lineage (GTDB taxonomy): Bacteria > Armatimonadota > Armatimonadia > Armatimonadales > Armatimonadaceae > CAIRTT01. The sequence goes on along the minus strand of CAIRTT010000598.1, from coordinate 159 downwards.
CATCAGCATCGCCGTCCCTATCTGCTTGAGATTGGACAGTGCCACGGTTTGCCGTGCCTTCATACGCGCTTGCGAAAACACAGGAAACAGAATTGCAGCCAGAATAGCAATAATTGCGATGACAACCAGGAGCTCAATCAGCGTAAAGCCAGACGCGGC
>CAIRTT010000597.1 GCA_903881535.1 uncultured Armatimonadota bacterium | reverse complement strand
GTGACAACCTGGCCATGTACATCCGTGAGGCGATAGTCGCGGCCTGCAAATCGGTATGTGAGACGCTTATGGTCGATTCCCAGACAATGCAGAATCGTCGCTTGAATATCGTGTACATGAACGGGGTCTTTGACGACATTGAAACCAAGGTCATCCGTTTCGCCAAAGGTGAAGCCTTGCTTAAAGCCTCCACCGGCAAACCACATTGAGTATGCTGCGGGATGGTGATCACGCCCTTGCGAGCGTCCCAGTGCTTTGTTGGATTCAACCATAGGGGTTCGTCCAAACTCGCCGCCCCAAATGACAATCGTGTCATCCAGCAGTCCCCGTTGTTTGAGGTCTGTAACGAGTGCGGCGCTTGCCTTGTCTGTTGCACGTGCATTGCCCGTGATGTTACCGACGACATCACTGTGGGCATCCCAGCCTTCATGGTAAATGTTGATGAAGCGAACGCCGCGCTCGACCATTCTGCGTGCAAGTATACATGCCCGTGCAAACGAGGGGACTTTAGGGTCAGCTCCGTACATCTCAAGCGTTTCTTTGGACTCTTTTGATAAGTCCATGACATCCGGTGCCTCTGTTTGCATCCGGTATGCCAGCTCGTAGCTCGATATTCTTGCATCGACGGCAGGATCTAGCTCCTGTCGCTGACGCTGAGAATTAAGTGCACGCAAGGCGGCTGCAGTTGCTTGATCTTCAGTGCTGGAGATGTCCGAAGGACGTGAAAGGTTCAACATCGGCTCTCCCTGATTCCGCAGGCGGACGCCAGAATGCGTCGTTGGGAGAAACCCACTGGACCAGTTGGCAGCACCGCCGCTGATGCCCGCACCTGTGGAAAAGACCATAAACCCGGGAAGATTCTTGTTTTCGGAACCAAGGCCATATGTCAGCCAGGAACCCATGCTCGGACGCCCAGGGAGCCCGCTCCCTGTATTGAAGAACAGCTGAGCCGGGGCATGATTGAACTGATCTGTCTTCACCGATCGAACCAATGTGATGTCGTCCACAATCTTGCTGAGATAGGGAAGAGCATCAGAAATCTCAGTGCCACATTTGCCATGCTTTGCGAAGCGGAACTGGGGTGCCATTACAGCCGCATCTTTACGGATGAATGCATACCGTTGATTTTCAAGCAGGCTTGGAGGAAGAGGTTGCCCCTCGATTTTGATCAGACCAGGTTTGTAGTCGAACAGCTCCAGTTGACTTGGCGCGCCAGCCATGAACAGATGAATGACGTGCTTGGCACGCGGTTTATGATGCTGAAGGTGCAAACCTGCGCCTTGAGACGCAAATGCACCTTCAGCACACAACGATGCAAGTGCCATCTTGCCAATGCCGATACCACATTCGCTAAAAAAGTGGCGTCGCGTTGTCTGATGTAAGCGATTGATGGGAGTGTTCAAGGCTTTGTCACCATTTCATCTGTGTTGAGGAGTGCACGGGAAATCATCGACCATGCGCTGGATGCTGATGTGCCGGACTCGATGGACTCGTTTACAAGTATCTCAATAGCAATCGATTCCGAGCGTTTTGGAGGGCGACAAAGTGTCCGCATGAACAGCGAGTTTACCCTCTTACCTGTTGGAAGGCTGGTAAGATGGTTACCCAGCGAGCGTGCTGCTTCCAAAATGGTGACATCATTGAGCAACGTTAGAGCCTGAAGGGGTGTCGTAGATGCTTCCCGGCGCGCAACACAGGCTTCACCGCTCGGAGCATCAAATGTTGCCGCCATTGCAAACGGGGCGGTTCGTTTGGCAAATGTATACACACCACGCCTGTAGCGATCCTCTCCGGTGGAAACATTCCACTGAAGCGCTCCGTACGACCCTTCGGTGGTCACGCCTGCTGGTTGTGGTGGGAACACACTCGGGCCACCAATCTTAGGTGAAAGCTGACCAGCTGCTGCGAGCACACTATCGCGAATTTGCTCCGCATCGAGTCTAATACGGGGCCCGCGTGTTAGCGCAATGTTCTCGGGGTCCGCAGCCCTTTGGGCCGGTGGTACTGTCGCAGACTGTTTATAGGTTTCAGATGTCACTATCAATCGGTGAAGTTTCTTGGTTGACCAACCATCCTTCATGAAGCGGACTGCAAGGTAATCAAGGAGTTCTTGGTTGGTTGGAAGTTCACCCTGGGTACCAAAATCATCCAATGTCTTGACAATGCCGCGCCCGAAAAATGCCTGCCATTGCCGGTTTACATAGACCCTTGCGGTGAGGGGATTCGATGAACTTACCAGCCAGCGTGCAAAATCCAACCTCGATTTAGGTATAGCGGGGTCGTTCGGCGATTTTAGAATGGCTGGAATGGCCGGCGTTACCGCTTCCCGTGGTTGAAGAAACTCACCGCGATGGTGTAACTGAGTGCTTCTTGCATCGTTTGCTAGACGCTCTTTCATTACAAGCGACATCGGTGCTTGTGGCAGCCTCTCCAAGCCCACGATTTCACTGACGATGTCCGC
>CAIRTT010000596.1 GCA_903881535.1 uncultured Armatimonadota bacterium | reverse complement strand
GTCGCATCATCGAGTCACGCTTCATCCAAAATCTGGAAGTCCTCGGCGAGCGTAACCTGACATTTGACATCTGTATCCGGCCGGGCGAGCTAAACCACGCAGCGATGGCCGCGCGCCGCGTCCCAGGAACGACATTTATTCTCGACCACTGCGGGAATGGGGATGTTCAGGCATCGGAGAGCGATCGTGCCAAGTGGATGAAAGGCATCGAGATGGTCGCTGCCGAGTCCAATGTCTGGTGCAAAATCAGCGGCATCATCGTGACCGCAAAGCGCGGCGCGTGGTCCCCGGATGACCTTGCGCCAATCATTTCGCACTGCCTCGATTCCTTCGGCCCTGACCGTGTGATCTTTGGTTCTGACTGGCCAGTTTGTACATTGACAGACAGCCTCAAAGCGTGGGTGGATGCTTTTACGCAAGTCACGGGTTCGCTTCCAGATGCCGACCGTGAGAAGCTGTGGTTCCGAAACGCGGAGCGTCTTTACGGTTTGGCAGTATCGGGGTAACGCAAGTGTCCATGGAGTTATTGGAACGCTTTGAACCCGAGCTGGATACGGCGGCGATTACGGGCGGCAACCCGATGCACCGTGTCCTCCTCGTCGCAAATGAGGGGGATGCGCCATTTACCGGATGGGCCCGCCTCACTGTCGATTTCCAAACCCGCCGCCGCTATGCCATCCAGATCAGCGATGCGAGTGGCGCAACCTGCCGGCACCACATCACAAATGAAATTGTCAGTGAACCATCCACAGAAACCGGCAAATTCCGCTGGGCTTTTTCTCTTTGGTTTGATGTAAAAGTCGAGCCAAATCAGCTAGCTGGCTTCCTCGCAGCGTGGACACCAGAGCCCGACCAGCCCGAGACAAGCGATGCCTTTTCACAACCCGATGCGTGGCTCCCAGCCCTCGAAGCGCAGCCACACCCCGGACCGCTAACCCTTCCGCACACGCTGCCGTAGGCATGAATTCATCGATGCTTTGTGTAATCGACATCCATGCAAGCAGCCCACCAAACCATCTCCATCGGACCCGCCGCGCTCACGTATCAGGCATTCCCGGATGCGTGCCGCCTGAAAAATGGGGACATCCTGTGTGTCTTCTACGCCGGCACAGGCCACGTGACCTTACCGGCGGCCGGTCAGAAAATCGGCGGACGACTTTGCAGTGTCCGCTCAAAGGATGATGGACGGACGTGGAGTAGCCCAGAGATCGTCTTTGATGGCCCACTCGATGACCGCGACCCGCACATCGCCCAGCTCCACGATGGCAGAATAATCGTCACCTTTTTCTCGCTGGCCAAAGGGACACAAGGCCGCACCTACGATGGCACAGGCACGTGGACGGTGGAAAGTGATGACAATGGCCACACCTGGGGCAATGCAAAGTCGATTGTGCCGGACTGGTATGTCAGCGCCCCGGTGCGCCGCCTGAAAAACGGCTGGTACATCCTAGGTATCTATTCCGAGTCGCAAGGCGTCTCCCATGGCGGAGTTGTCATCAGCCGGGATGCCTGCCGGTCGTGGAGCGATCCCATCCCGATTGGCAAGGGTCAGGGAATCGACCTGGATGCGGAAACGGATGTCATCCAGTGCACGGATGGCACTCTCTGGGCGGCACTCCGCTCCAGTAAAGAGAATATGCACTTTGCGACATCAACGGACAATGGCCGTACCTGGAGCCGCGCCATCGACATTGGATTCAAAGGTCACTGCCCGCACATCAACCGCTTGCGCAGCGGCGCGATCCTGATGTGCCACCGCCTGCCGAAGACCGAAGTCAGCATCAGCTACGATGAATGCCGCACGTGGAATGGTCCCTACCGTATCGCAGATGTCATCGGAGCCTATCCCAGCAGCGTCGAGCTACGGGATGGCAGTGTCCTCTTTATCTACTACACCGAGGGCGCTGGAAGTGTGATTCGGGCGGTGCGTTACGGTGTTGGACGGGATGGCCTGAAGCCGATGCCACCTAGGTAGAGCGGATATAATCCGGGCATGATTGCACAGCTCCGTGGCCACGTTGTACGCGTTGCAGCACCGACATTGGTGCTCGATGTAAACGGGGTTGGCTACCGGGTTTCGGTTCCGGCGTCGGTGCTCGAAAACCTCCCAACGGATGGCACGCCACTCACCCTCATCACGCATATGCAGGTCCGTGAGGATGACATGTCGCTGTTCGGATTTCTGGATGACCAGGAGCTCGAAGTATTCAACCTCTTGCTGAGTGTGTCGGGCGTCGGACCCAAGGCAAGCCTTGCGATGCTGTCTGCCCTCGGATCCGTTGGAATTGCCAAGGCGGTTGCGGGCGAGGATGTCCGTACACTTACAAAAGTCCCTGGTATCGGAACGCGCACCGCACAGCGCCTCGTGGTTGACCTCAAGGAGAAAATGCTCCCGATTGGTCTTGGAGCTGGTCCAACAACCACGTCTGTTGGAGGAGTAAAGCCAAGCGTGATGGCGCAGCCAGCGGTGCATCCGAATGCCCTTATCGCAGATGTCATTTCCGCTCTGCAAAACCTCGGGTATCCCAAGGCCGATGCGATGAAAGCTGGAGAGAGTGCGTATGAGCAGCTCCAAGGCGCGGGTGTGGTGCCTGAGTTTGCGACCTTGCTTCGCGCTGCGCTAAGCCACTTGTCACGTTAAGCGGGAGGTCTGTAACAACGCCATGGCGATAGAATCATCCCCTTTCCAAAAAGCCCAACAAGCCGTTCAGTCACCCGCCGAACGGTTGGTCGACACCGCGAAACAGGGTTCCGAAGAAGGCGAGCTCTCGCTCCGTCCAAAGCGCCTCTCAGAGTACATCGGGCAGAACAAAATGAAAGAGCAGCTCAGCATTTCGCTTACGGCTGCCAAAATGCGTGGCGAAGCACTTGACCACCTGTTATTGCATGGACCTCCCGGGCTTGGAAAGACATCGCTGGCCCACGTCATAGCGATGGAAATGGGCGCAAACCTGCGTGCGACATCCGGGCCTGCGATTGAACGCCCCGGGGACCTCGTTGCCATTTTGTCCAACCTCGAAGATGGCGCAGTTCTGTTCATCGATGAAATCCACCGTCTGAACCGCCTCGCCGAGGAGTTTCTCTATCCTGCGATGGAAGATTTCGAAATGGACATGACGATTGGTCAGGGTCCAAGCGCGCGAACGGTCAAGATTCCGCTTGCAAAGTTCACATTGATTGGCGCGACGACGCGCCCGGGGTTGCTGACGAATCCGCTGCGCGACCGCTTCGGCATTGTGCAGGGATTTGAGTTTTACGAGGAAGCGGATCTAACACAAATTCTGATTCGGTCGGCGGATATTCTCGGTGTTGGGATAGATGAGCGTGGCGCCGGCGAGATAGCCAGCCGGAGCCGGGGGACGCCGCGTATCGCAAACCGTCTCCTCAAACGCGCCCGGGACTATGCGCAGGTCAAAGCCGATGGCGTGATCTCACACGCAGTCGCAGATGCGGCATTGAAGATGATGGAGGTCGACCGGGTCGGACTCGACAGTCTGGATCGGCTGTACTTGACGACATTAATCGATCGCTTCGATGGTGGCCCAACGGGTGCGGAAACGATGGCGGCTACGCTGCGGCTTGAACGCGATACGATTGAGGATGTGCTGGAGCCCTTCTTGATGATGGCGGGTTTTCTGCAGCGCACACCCCGGGGACGGACAGCAACACGGCGGGCCTATGAGCATCTCAATCGCAAGATGCCAAAGAGCCGCAGTACGGACACCCAACCCGGACTTTTGGAACTGGAGTCATAGACAGAATGATTTGTCCTGTTTGCAGTGCACATAATCTGCCTGGCAGCAAATTCTGCCGCCAGTGCGGGAAAAATCTTGCGCCTGCAACAGTGGCGATTCCGGACACGCCGCCAACCGACCTTCCAACCGCCGTCAAAGCGCCCCAACCTGCCCCAGTCGTCGTTGAAGACAATCCGAAGTTGGATCTTCCAGACTCAGATACGATTGCAGACCCAGACCGGATGCGCAAGGTTGCGACATTCCTCCGCGAGGCGCAAGCACAGCTAGACCGTGGCGATTTTGCCGCTGCGGCTGCGGCGGCTGAGGAAGCGGCAGCGATTCATCCCCACTCAATCGCCGTCTTATCGATGCGTGCGACGCTGTACGAGCGTATGGGGCGTTTCGCCGATGCGGTAGCGGTTCTCGACAAGCTCGATGTCCAGGCGCCCCTTGGGAAAGAGATGATTGGCAAGCGCGCCATCCTCAAAGCCAAGGCAAATGCCGCAGCGAATGCCGAGCCTGACCAAGTCCCTCTCATAGAAAGAATCAAGTCCATTGACCGAAAGGTCTGGATTCCCGCCGCAGCAGGCTTCGCGACGGTTGCCCTGATTTCGGGTATCGGCGCGGCGATTATGAATGCAAGCCGAAACAATGCACCTGAAAAGGTGGTTGCCGCGGATGGGACGCCAGCAAAGCCGGTTTGGAGCACAGCGAATGCGATGCAAGGTGCATCCCAGAACTCACAGACGCAACAACAAACGACATCGATTTATGCTCCTCCCGCCGTCCAGCGACCTTTAATGCCTCCGCCGACTGGTAATAGAAACGACCCCTTTGCTCCCGTTGCACCACGCCCGTCCGCGACGGATAGCCAGCCCGTTCCCGTGCCCGATACACAAGGTGTGAACCCAGGCCGCATTCTGCCCGATCCATCCACGGTCGGCTCCGCTTCGTCATCCGGAAGCGGCGTCTTCACCCCAATTCCGCAGGCAAACCCTCGCAGCGGCAGCCAACAACAGGGCGGTGGTGACACCAACCGTGGCAACCCGATTCAAGCCGCACCACCAGCTCAGGGCGGCAATACCCCCATCCAAGCCGGACCTCCACCAGGCTCTAGCGGCGGGGTCGTTTCCCCTCCAGGCGACAGAGGGCAGGGAAACGACCAAGGCTACATCCGGATTGAGCTCAATCCACCGAAGCGCGGGGGGAAATCGGGTAGCTCCGGGGCACCATCAGGCGGCAATGCAGATTCCAGCACCCTCGGAAAAGCCGTCAGCCTTCAACGCGGCGGGCAGTACGGTGCAGCGATTGAGCAGTACCGTATGGCGCTCTCAGATGGAGCGGATGGCGGGGCGTGTTATCAGGGCATGGGCCTTTGCTACGACCGGATTGGAGACCGCTCCGCGGCCCGGGTGAACTATCGCAAGGCGATCGCAGCCTACCTCCAACAAACAGAAGGTCCGCAGCGCAGGTCCGCGGAACAGAGTATCGCAGCGTGCAGGGCAGCACTGGAGGCACTTGGAGATGGATAAATTTTCACGACGGAGCATGTTATTGCTGATGCTGGGTGTTGCCATATTGCCACTGAGTGCGTTCGCGGCACCTCCATCCCGGCCGGTCCTCCTTGTGATTCCAAGTGGCCAAAACGCCATCGTGCCCGTTTCTGGCAATGTGGACACAAAGAAAATCAGTGATCTAGACCGCATCCACATGGCGGCCAAGGCTGTGCGGGCGATTTTGAACGATGAAGCATCTGTCGATGCCATTCTTTTTGACATGGAACAGCCTGCGATTCAACGCGCTGTGATTGAGAGTAAGCTTGCTGGCATTAAGGATGAGCTGACCGAAGAGCAGAAGCTTAAAATCGCCACGATGTACGGCGCGACACATATCGTCAGTGTGAATGCGACGAACGGCACGCTCTCCGGGCTCAAGAGCATCGGGGATCAGGTCCAAACCTTCAATGCGAATACTCAAAATGCCGTCAAGGCGGCTCAAAAGGGTAAGGCTGACCCGAAGAAGACGATTTTAGCACAGCCGGTCAACACGGATGCATCCAATGCACCAAGTCTGGTTCTCAGCGTCCTGACGATTGCGAAGGGCAAGATTCAGAAGCGCTGGGAGCAGTCCGTGAATCTTGGAACGGATGACAACACAACCGTCGCTGATTTGGTGAATGCCAAAGGCACATTCCCAAGTGCATGGGCGAGTGCTGCGCGCAGCCTTGTCCTCAAGTTTCTGAATGAAAACCTTAAGGATGCCCGGATGGCCGCGGTTGACCGGACGCTGTTGCCGCCGCAAGCAGCACCGCAGACTGAACGGGCTGCGCCGATAGATAAGCCAGTGGATGCCCTTGCGGAAGCTGCGTTGCTTACAACCAAGGGACGGACATTTGTTGCTGAAGGCCAGATTGTAGATGGTATCAACCTCCTGCGGTTTGCGGTTGACCATGCACCACTCGCATCCGCTCCACGACTCGCACTTGCAGAAGCGTACGCAACCACGGGGCGCTTGGACCAGGCATCGAGTGAAGTCCGCCGCGCACGTCGTATCGTGAAGGACATGACAGCCGATGAGGATAGCGCATTCAGCGCGATTCTGGCCCGGAGTCTGGTCGCATCCGCGGATCCAGAGGGTGCCAAAAATGCCTACCTCCACCTGCTCCGCGACAAACCGGATGACACGGTTACACGTCTCCAATTTGCTGAGCTACTCCTACGGATGAAAGATTTTGCTAGTGCAGAAATCCAATACCGCATCATCAGGAAAAAAGACCCAGCAAATGTCCTCGCAGCGGTTGGGTTCGCCCAGCTGGTGGCATCACGGTCGGACATGGATGAGGCATTGCGTGAGCTGATGGCGATTGAGCAAGATAGCCCCCGCCATGCGTTCGGGACGACAGTGTTTACCATCCTCGCCAATGTGACGGTTGATCGGCTGCAAAACAACCGGCGGGCTTGGGAAGCCGGGACGCTGAACCGTGAGACGTTTTACAAAGCAACGACGACGCTGTCGCAGCGTGCGACGCAGCTGCTGGCGATGCTTACCCTTGCGCCATCCCCAAAATCCGGCGGGGATGCAGTGTTAATCCAACATCGGCGACGCGTTCTCGCTGGCAATCTTCTCGCGCAGGCAACGACAAGTTTGTTGACATTTATCGAGACGGGTGACCAGGCTGCTGGGATTCGCGCGAAGTCACAGGCGGATGAGTGTGCAACTGAGCTCAGGCTGCTCGCCCCTAAATCGGAAGTTCCATTGCCAATTTTGATTCCAGCGCCGGCAGATACTTTTACGCCTGAAAAGCAGGGAAGCGGGACGATAAAAGTTGGGCCTCCGGGAGGCTAAGCGGCAGGGATGACCACAATTGGCGTATTTGATCATCGCACAAGCGAAGACATGCGTCCATTAGAAGTTTCGAAGTCAATATACGCGAAGCCAGCGCAGCCCTAACCTTCGTGTTTAGAACCCGCTCGTGCGGTGGATGCCTCACGCGCGTGCCGAAGTCGCCGGTATTAACTCACTCTGTTTCTACCGCTGACCACACTTTCGTCTCCCGGCACTTCCGCTCAACAATCCACCGCCCATCGCGTCGATACGCTTACTTGGCAGATGTTGGAAAAAACGACACGGTAGCGGACAGCGCTCCACAGAAGAAATCCTCGAAAGCCAGCGCAGCCAAATGTGAAACAAAAAAGGGCGAGCCAAGCGGCCCGCCCCTCATCTAACAAAGATTTAGTCCTACGGCTTTACGCCATCAAACATCTTCTTCGGATCTTCCTTCTTCGCCGCAGGTAGCTTCACTTTTGCAAGCAGCGCAGGCAGAGGCTTCGTCGGCTTTACAAGCTGAGCCAACACCACATC